>NZ_JBFUIX010000007.1:0-126833 GCF_056401635.1 Paenibacillus sp. P4_E11
GCGGATAGCTCCTTTCGGAATGAGAGGCTGTCGATTAACTGTTGATAGAAGCAAAAACGGCCGTTCCAAGTGAAAAAGGACCCCTTTAGCTCAAACATCTTGTTTGAACCTCCCTGATTGTATAAGAGATTTTGCGGTATGGAGGTTCAAGCCAAAACTCGCTGGGGTCCTCTTTTTCACTTTCCACTCCTCTTGTCCACAGTTAATCGACAGCCTCAAAAATCGGCTTGCAGTACGAAAAAGGCCAACAGCAGGGGCTGTAAGCCGAGATATCTCTTGTCCCACAATGAATCGACAGCCTCAAAATCCGCGCTAATCGCCCCTGCAGGCCCAGCCGGGACCGCTGTAACGCGGATTTTCCGCGTTGTTAGAGCGCGAATGTCGCGCTGATGGTCAAACAATAAACATAAAATCAAGGCTTTGTTAAATTCTAATGTTGATTTACGAGCACAAGAAAACCGCCTTGGTGAAACGGCGGTTTATTGGTTATCTAACTGCTTAATTTCAATTCAGTTCATAAAAAATGAATTGTATCAGCATTCTTTTTAATGTGTAATCAATTCGTAGTTGGGACTATATTTCTAACCAAGGTCTGCAAATTATCTCTGTAACCTATAAAATAATTTAATCCATCTTCGGTTGTAACATATGCTTGATATTCCCACTGATCATCTAATGGAAAAATAATTGAGGTGATTTTAAATTCTTTTCTACCTTCAGCAGTATTAGCTTTAATTGTTTCTGGTCTGTTTAATACAAACTCAACTGAGAAATTTTTAATTGTTTCAAACTCCTCAATTGATATGGGGGGATCGATACCATAAATATCTGGGAATTCCATATCAATTAATTCTAATATACTGTTATACATCTCGGTATTTTTAATGACTTCGATTTTATTTCCAGACTCGTATAAATTCATTTTGGATGCTTTATTTAAGAGTGACTCATTGCCGTGTTTTGAGTTATACAAAACTAAGATAAAACAAATAACTATCAGTGAAATTATAATTGAAATTGATATCCATTTCGTTTTAGGTTTCAAAAGTACACCCTCCCACGCTCAACAAGAATAAGCAGAAATCCGAAGCTTGGTATTCGTGTCGGTCACAGTAAAAAGGCACGATTTGACCAACATATTTTTCTTATTCGATGAGGTATTCTCATATTCCTTGCTGTCAATATAACGAAACCAAGCTAAATAATGTTGCAAATATTTGGTTGCAACACCATTGAAAGCGGTCCATCCATTTCTTCAAGCGGCTGTGATAGCTGTTTACGTTTTGGATATGGTACACGCCTTTAACACGTTGTTTTCCGTCTTCCGAATACGCCCACGTCCAAAAACGCCAGAGTAAGTCATTTTCTGACGGTCACGGGCAACGAGTACACACACTTGGTCGTTGCTTATGCAACGATATTTGGCTTTTCCGCCACGTTTACGTGGCTTACGTTCGGCGATGTTACGCTTGCCCTTTTCCGAGTACAGAAAGTAGGTCTCGTCCATTTCTACGATACCTTGGAATGCTTCGGTTGGGATCTGTTTCAGGGCGGAAAGAATCTTATGTCGCCAGTAAAATAAGGTGACGTGAGTGACTTCACCGTTTAATTGCTCTGCACATTTTCTCAGAGAATAGCCCTCAATCATGCATTCAATAAAACGAACCCATATATGAGGTCTCCTCGTTCGTTGCAGAGGGGTGTTTGTAAGGTCATTGAAGGTTTGGCGACAGGACTTACAACGGTAACGCTGACGTTTAGCCTATCCAGCACGTGTTTTTACAGCGTACTTCCCAAAACGCACGACAGAATGGGTTTTGCAATGCGGACAAACAAGCCCATCTTTGTGCTTCTGATCTTGGATTTCATCAATTGCTCGAACTTGAACCGCCACACCCTTGGTTCGTGACTGCAAAAATAGATAAGCTCTCGCTTACCGCTATCGTCTAACGTATCAGCAAGCTTCAATCATCTCCGAACAGTGATATCACCCTCACCATAGAACATTTGTTCGATATTATCAAATATCAACATTAAGATTTAACATAGCCAAAATCAAAAAAAACGCCCCTGCTCATTAGAAAAATGAACAGGGGCGTTTTTTCGTGCTCGTACTACTCTTGTTGTTCGTCGTGTGTATCGTGCTCACCCGGATAACCGCCGCGGTCGAGCCCTTGATGCAGTTCCCGATTTTCGTAAGTGAACGTGTTGGGCGGGCGCTGGTCTTTGCGCCATGGCGTGCTTTTGCCAAGCGTCTGAGGCAGGATGTTCGATCCATAAGGCCCCTCGGGAAATTCCTCCGCCGTTAAGTCATTCCGCTGGGATTCGACTGTGGCGAGATCCGTGTATCGATCCCGATCCTCCTGAAGAAAACCTTCCTCGTTATACTCTTCCGGCTGTTGCTGCTTGGACATGTGGAGATCACCTCTTTGTCCAGTGTTCCACAGCGAGTGCCTGAATATGTACGGCTCCTCGTTAATGTCAAATATCCGTGAAATGCACCATACCCACGATCTCGATCAGGAATGTGCGCAGCTCCTCGGCTTGCTCCTCTTCCAGCTTGTACACATGTTCCAAGTATCCCGGTTCCTCGAGATCGTCCGGTCCGATAATGGCCGTGCGTCCGGATTGAATGTCGGTGACCAGCTTTTTACCAAAAAAACGATTCGTGGATGTGATGGCCAGATCGAACCGTTGCAGCGTCTCCCCTACAAAACAAACAAATCGTGTAATCGTATCTTCTGAATGATCGTACAAAAAGTCAAATTCACTAGCCGACATATAGGAGTCCCCCTCGAAAAGTTACTTCGTCATTATACAGGATACGCAACTGATCGGCAAAATGAGAACCCTAATTGGAGTCTGGGTACCATGGATTAATATGAATGAGTACTTCATCGACTTGAGTGTCCGCATCCATAATGACCTTTTTGATTTTCCGGCTGACGTCGTGACCTTGCTGGATGCTGTACTCCCCAGGAATACTGACCCTGGCAT
The DNA here is from genome assembly GCF_056401635.1 of Paenibacillus sp. P4_E11. Taxonomy (NCBI): domain Bacteria; kingdom Bacillati; phylum Bacillota; class Bacilli; order Caryophanales; family Paenibacillaceae; genus Paenibacillus; species Paenibacillus sp. P4_E11. The sequence continues at coordinate 2,998 of NZ_JBFUIX010000007.1, forward strand.
CGACCAGAATGTAATGTCCGTGTTCGCGTGCACGCAGCCGATCGATCCGCTTCACATCAGGAACCGTGCTGACGAGAGAAGCGTATTGCTCAATTTGCTCGAGGTTTACAGCTTTCTCCATCAAGATATCGATAGAATCACGCCCCATGTGGAAGGCTAGCTTCAGAACCAATAGAGAGACGATAATCCCGGACGCCGGATCCCCATAGGCCAAGTAGGCGTAGCCGTACATTTCCCCGATCAGGGCAAGACCGATCCCGATGACCGCAGCGAGCGATGCATACACATCGGCTAGGTGGTCGTAGGCGGTAGCTAGCAAGCTTTTACTATTGGCCGATTTCCCTGCCTTGAGCGTGTAAACGTAGAGCACTTGCTTCCATATAAGCGAGATGAATGCCGCGATCAGCGCGATAATGTGCGCCTCCGGTGCCGGTCCAAGCAAAGCTACAACCGAGTTGTATCCGATCCAGATCGCGGCAAGCGCGAGGATAACAGCTACAATGCCAGCCCCAACGACTTCGGCTTTGCCGTGTCCGTATGGGTGATCCTCATCCGCAGGCTGATTGGAAATGCGCATGGCGCCGAACGCGGTTGCTGAAGCAATTACGTCTCCAGCGTTGTGAACGCCGTCTGCGATCAGCACCTGGCTCTTGAATACCAGACCGACGACAATCTTTATTACGGTTAGCAGGATATTGCTCACCAGACTGATCCATATAGCTAGCCACGATTGCTTGTTATCTGTGTGCACAAATGATTCCCCCCGCCACGTTTATTTCCCTAAGGAAACAAAAAGCCCTCAACCTTCCCGGTTGAGGACTACGTCAATTTTAAAGTATTCAGTTCATTGTATTGCTGCGCTAAAATCATATGAATTCCGCCATTCTGTTCAAAATCATCAATTTATAGTACCACAAGGGGAATTGTTTTGCAATTAACAGAATGCCTACTTGTTAAAGATGGAGGACGGATGTTCCCCGACCCGTTCCGTATACTTCGGTGAAACCAGATACGGCTTTCCAGACTGGCACACCAACTGATCGCCATCCGTCAGTCCCGCATTCCGTCGCTGCAGCAGTGCAATCATACGTGCACGCCATTTGAGCAGCTCCGGGAGCGCTTGCGTGTCTTCAGCCAAATTTACATTCTCGGAACGATCTTTTGTAAGATCGAACAACTGCTCGCAGCCGAGGCGTGGCAGCCACACATACTTCATTTTGCCATCCGTCAAGTACTGCATTTCCTGATCTACAGAATAGCAGGTGCTGTGCTCCCCATGTATGTAGTCCCTCCATTGAACGGTTTCTCCGCGAAGTAAGTCAAGTAAGCTTCGTCCATCTACCGTTGTTGGAACTGCACATAAGCTAGCATCCAACAGGGTTGGCATAATATCCTGCAGCGTGACCGGTTGATCGACTATGGGTACGGTTTTCCCCATGCTTTTCGGCAGTCGAACGATGAGCGGAATATGAGCGGAACCTTCATAGGCGTACGTTTTACGCCACAAGTTGTGATCTCCTAACATATCACCATGGTCGGAGGTGAACACAATGATCGTGTTATTCATTAGTCCGCTTTGCTGCATGTACATGAGCAGTCGTCCTATTTGATGGTCAATATGATGAATCGAGCCGTAATAGCCCGCCTTCGCCCGCATCGTCTCTTCAGGGCTTCGCTTGCCCCTCCAGGCAACAGGCGACATTGCATCCTCGCGAACATCGTTCATAGAAGCCCAATTCCCTACATACGGTTCAGGCAAAGCTTTATTCTGATACAAGTCAAAATAAAACGACGGAGCATCGTAAGGGGAATGCGGGCGCGCGAATGACGTCATCAGGAAAAAAGGAGCACTCGGGTCACGCTGCTGCAAAAACTGGATCGATTGATTAACCGTCCAATTGGTCGGATGCAGAAACTCCGGTGCGTGATACGGCCTGGCCATCCATGAGTTCCAATCGATGCCATGGTCGGTAATGCCATAGTCCCCCGTCTTATGCAAGTCAAACCACCTTTTATAGTCGGAAACAAATCCTGGGTCCTGGGCTCGCCCCGATTCATCTAGAACCGTATGATGAAACCCGTTAAGAGACCGTTGCGGGTAAAAGTGCATTTTTCCAATCCCCTGGGTATGGTATCCAGCCTTGGCCAGTTCACCGGGAAGAGTATGCGGAAAGTTGGTCCCCATCGGCCCTTGTCCCCCGCCCATACCGAGAATTCCCGCATTCCAAGGATCCAGTCCGCTAAGCAGCGCGGCTCTTGCCGGAACGCAAGAAGGACTAGGTGTATAGGCATTGGTGAACAAAGTACCCTGGGAAGCCAACCAATCCAGATTTACCGTTTCAATAGCCTGATTACCGGAACACCCCAGCGTATCCCAACGCTGTTGATCCGTCATGATAAGCAAAATGTTAGGTTTATTCATCGAATGTTCTCTCCTTTATTATCTTGGTGTCGCATGATACCGTCAAGCCTTTGATAGAAATCCTATACTGCCTATGAATGTAAATCAATAGACTTTTCCTTATAGAAGCTTATATTTATATATTCGTGAAATTTTGTTAGCCTCCCGGAAGCGGAGAATGCAAAGGCTTATATGATGATGAATCTTTTGTATAGGAGTCGGGAGCGCCTCATTATATGGTGGATATAGAGGAGAAGATGGCTGTTTCCATGTGTCTCTTGCTTGGTATGAGAAGAGGAGGCTGATCGGTACGCGACGGGAATAAAGGTGAGAATCGAGATGGGCAAGGGAAGGACGAAGAAGCGAAACGAAGGGAGAGAGGACAAGCATCATGAAGCAATCATTCATTCGCCTGGTTAGCATTCTATTAATCTATGCATTATTCACTAGCAGTCTTGGTATAATCACCGGAGGGACCGGGATCTTAACGGCTAACGCAGCAGGCAGAGACGTATCGGTCACATCCTCCACCTACAATAAAGTCGTACATATTACGTGGGACGGCTTCTACAGCGAGTTGTACGATTTGGCCAAAAAGAATGGGAAAGCGACGCCGCACCTGGACGCGCTCGTAGCCAATGGAATGCGGTTTATGAATCATAAAACGACCGTTCCTTCGGTGGAAGCCGCGCACTATTCAGCGACGACGGGTGCCTATCCGAAAACGACGGGCAATACATACAAATATTTGAATGGCAATACAGTAACCGGGACAGGCAGTACAACCAATAACGCGCAAACGATAACAAGCGCGATGGCAAACACGCGGAACGTGCTGGTTGTCGGGGAACCCCCGCTAAGAACAGGGGTGACAAGCCCTTACACCTATAATGCTGCAACCAAGTTTGCTGACGGCGTTTCCGCTAGTGTCAATAGCGCCGTCTATCAAATTACGACTTACGGTCAACCGGATTATTTGAATATATATTCGAACGACATCTATAATGTCGGCCGATCGGGGACGGTTACGAAGGAAGGACTTCTGAATGATCAACTTGATGCTCTAGTCGCTCTGGACGGTCAGCTGGGAATTCTCAAGTCGACGATCGATCAAAAAGGCGATCCGCAGAAGACGACGTACATGATATCCTCGCATAGCGGTTCTGTCCTGACGGAGTCGGCAGCATCGAAGAAAACAGCCGATCTGGTTACGGTCATGACCAACAGTAATTTTAAAGTAAAAGCAACGAGCTCGGGGGTCGTTACCGCCGATATCGACTTAGTAGTCGTAAACAACTTCGAAGCCAAGTATTTGCAAATCATATTCAATAAAGCGATCACCTCAGATCAAGTGGATGCACTTATTCAAACGATCAAGTCGCAACCGTATGTGAAGGATGTGCTTACTCGTCAACAGCTTGATCCGATGGGAGTTCATCCGAAGTTCGCCGATCTGCTCGTGCTGCCGAAGGACGGATTCGACTTCACTCCTACATCCGTCGTGAATGTAGCCCGACCCGATGCGTTCGATTCTACTGCCATGAACGTATTCGGTGTCATCTCCGGTAATTTGATCTCACAGAAAGGGATCGTGCGGGCCCAGACTAGCATCATTGACATCGCACCGACTATTTCAGCGATTATGGGCACACCAGTACCCGTTAATGCAGAAGGAAGAAGTTTGCTTAACCTTCAGGCAGAGCCTCCTATTGACAACTATGTGCTCTACATTAACATGGACGGCTTCGCCTACAAATGGTACGAATTGGCCAACCGCGCACCGTACGGAGGGACGCCTAACTTTAACGCATTGATCCAGGATGGAGTTTTGTTTACAAATGCAAGTACAGGCATTCCTTCGATCACAAATCCGATGCAGCAAGCCATCGTCTCTGGGGCATGGCCGATCGACACGGGTAACGATTACCGGCATTACGATAATGACGCGAACATCGTCGTCCAGTATGATCGAGATAACGCTTTGGAAAACGTCGCCGAGGCCGTGTTTAAACGCAATATCAAATTGGCGGCGGTCAATGCTTTCTTCTTCGAGAACAGGGGAGCCGTTGCAGGTGAGGAAGCGCATCCGTACATCTCCGCTGGTTCTGCGCAGGAAAGGGCGGACGCGCTGATCAAAGTGATCAAAGGGGAGCCAGTCAAATCGGGAAACAAGATGATCACGTTTGCTGATGTGCCGAACTTCCTGTCCTTGTATTTCGACTCCATGGATGGGGCCGGACATAACACTCACGATCCCATACAGGGAAATCTCCAAGATTATTTGGATACTATGGCGAAGACCCTTATCGAAGTAGATGAACAGATAGGGAGAGTTGTGGATACTTTAAAGGCTCGGGGCATTTATGACAAAACGACGATAGCGCTGACAACTGACCACGGTATGGTGAGATTCGGGGCGGATACGAATGAATTCCAGCAGCCATACTTGCCTGGAACATTAACAAGCCTGCCTGATCTGGAACAGACGATCGCTGCTGTCGGACAGAAGTTCCGCGGGAAAGACTATAAGGTGGAAACTGTCTACGCAGAGGGAACATCTGCCAAGCCGGATACAGAGGTTGTAATTACAACTGTTGGGTTACAGGCACAAATTAAATTCCGCAAGCCGGTGGAGAGTGCGGTGCTCGATGAGATTGTCGCACGCGTGAAGGAAAAAGAATATTATGGTGCGCACATGTACAAAGAAGACATCGTTAAGCGCGGAACGGCGGCACATTTTGCCGACCTCTTGATTTCACCGCAACAACCGTACCACTTCAAAACGGGCGACCCGACGAAGCTAAGGCCCATCACAGGCCAGCACGATTCGCTTGAAGATGATGCGCAGCACGTATTCGCGTTGCTGGCAGGTGCCAATGTCAAGAAAGGAATCGTGTACAATAAGAAAATGTACAATATTGACTTGGGACCTACGATGGCAAGGCTGCTGGGGATTGAAGGACCAGCAAGCGCGACTGGCATCGTGCTGGACGAAGTGCTTGACGAGGCGTATCGCGGACCAATTCTCGCGCTGTCAACACCGTCCTCCAATGATGTGTACGTCAATACAAGCAGCTTTACGGTGAGCGGTCAGACGGCTCCGCAAGCGACGGTCAAAATCAATGATAAAGCAGTAGGCGTTGCCGATGCCCAAGGCGCCTTCTCCGTCGCGCACACGCTGGTGCCGGGGATTAACCGGCTGATCGTGGAAACCGTTGCAGCAGATAATGCTCGCGAAACGCGTCAAGTTGTATACGTTACTTACACGGTGCCGAGGGAACAATTATTGCAAAAGTTGTCGGAAGGAAAAGCGCTGTACGAAGCTGCGGTAGAAGGTCCTGATACAGGCCACTACAAGCCAGGCTCCAAGGCGGTATTCAAGGAGTCCTTAACGGAAGCTGTCATTTTATCAGAAAATATCGATGCGACACAAACACTGATCGCCAACGGGCTGACTAAGTTAGCTGTGGCTGTCGTGACTTTCCATGAAGCGGAAAGATTGCCGACGTCGAACTATCATATTTATGGTGAAATTGCATTGAACGGCAAGGGGAAGCTGGGAACGACCGTTTCCATTTACAATGCCCTTACGAACACGACGTATCAAGCTTCCTATGGGGAGCCCCAAGCGAATACGGCCAACGGCAAATATTATGTAGGTGATTCCGTGGACATTTACGGCAACGTAACAGCCGATCGAGTTCAATACTACTTCGATATGCCGAAGGGTGAATATACGTTGACTTATACATTCGGTGGAACTACATTGACCAGATCGGTATCCACCGTCTCGACAACAAGGGGAGAACTGCCATGGGGCGGTTACTTGATGCAAAATATATCGGAAACGTCTGCAACAACAGGCTCATCGAACTCATCAGGCAGCTCGGATTCGGGTGGTTATTACACCGGCGGACCAAGTACGTCAGGCACTAATGGATCTACTGGTTCTACGGGATCGACGAGCACGGGTCAACCGGTCCATGTGACGTTAGATGAGAAGAAGTTGGATGAACTATTGAATCAGTTGAAGAATAGCGGTGATAATCGGATCATGCTCCCGATCGCGGGCAGCGAAGCTGGTACTACGCTGGAGATATCCGGGGGTTCATTGTCCAAGGTTGCAGCAGCCCCAGAAGCGATTCTTACTGTTCAAACAGAACTGGCGACGTATCATCTTCCCGTCCGACTGCTTCAACTGTCCGAATGGGCGCAAAAGCTTGGCACGAGCGTCGATCAATTGAAAGTGACGATCAAGGTGGAGAAGGCGTCGGATGAGCTGGCCCAACAAATGGCAGTGGAAGCAAGAGCAACGGGGACTGCACCTCTGAGCGAGGCGATAGAGTTCAGCATAACCGTAGAAGTGGCTGGAGGGAGTACGGTCGAAATCAACAGCTTCGGTGGCACCTACGTCACAAGAACGGTCATCATACCCGGCTACATCGATCCATTTCGGGCAACAGCGGTTTGGTATGATCCAGCGACAGGTGAGCTTACTTTCGTTCCGGCTGTATTTTCCCAGGCCAATGGAAAAACAGAGGCCGCAATCAAGCGCAGCGGTAACAGTGCCTATATGATCATTTCAGGGCAAAAGTCGTTCGACGACTTGGCGAATCATTGGGCTAAGTCCGATATTGAGCTGCTTGCCTCCAAGCAGTTGGCGAAGGGCGTAAGCGAACGCAGCTTCGCTCCTGACAGCGACATTACTCGCGCGCAGTTCACGGCGTTGCTCGTTCGTGCGCTTGGGTTGGGCGAAGTTAAGGGCGGCTCCGCCTTCGTCGACGTATCCCAGTCCGACTGGCATGCCGGTTACGTGGGCGCGGCTGTGAAAGCGGGCATCGTCTCAGGAATGGAGGACGGATCATTCCGGCCGGATGACGCCATTACCCGCGAACAGATGGCCGTGATGATTGCACGGGCGCTGAAGGCGGCAGGCGCATCCGCGTCCATAACGGTTCTTCCCGAGCTGCTGGCGTCCAAATTCTCCGATCAAGCGCAGATCAGCGCATGGGCGAAAGAATCGGTGACGGCGTCCGTACAAGCAGGCATCGTAATTGGAATGGACGACAAGACGTTCGGGCCATCCGCGAACGCGAGCCGGGCACAAGCCGCAACGATGCTGAAACGGTTCCTGCAATACGCGCAATTTATGAACTAGACCAAGAGATGAATTAATGATTGCAAGGCGGAATAGACCGGTGTTGCCATAAGCGCAACCCGGTCTATTTCCTTGTCTCTGGTATGACTGCAGAGTGCTATAGTTTCTTGTCGAAACCCAACTGATAGTGATGCTTATAATTTTTCGGCGTAATCCCGTAATTCTCTTTGAATTTCTTGATGAAATAGGCTGAGCTGTTAAAGCCGACTTGCTCGGCGATCTGTTCGACATTAAGGGTCGTCGATACAATAAGCTCACTCGCACGCTCGATACGCTGCTTCGTCACGAAATCGGTGAAGTTGACCCCGACCTCGTCCTTAAACACCCGGCTCAAATAACGCGGGCTGAGTGATACTTGATCGGCCAGCGTGTCGAGTGACAGCGGGGCGGCGATGTTGGAGAGAATGTAGTTCTTGACCAGTCCGATAACGTCATTGGTACGGTTGCTGCTGCGCTGCTCCACATGATGGATGGTCGCATCCACGGCAATCAGCAGCCAACGCTCAAACTCCGCGATGTTGCGAATCCGGGCTAACTGCTCGAGCATCTCGGGGCCTACAATGTCGTCCGTGCGGAAATGGATATCCTTGATATACGTACGGATCATCGAGATGATCTCTTGCAATCTGTCGTGACAGTGATCGGCGGAGTAGTTACCGTTTTGCAGCAGCCCCACGAAAGCGCCGATCTCCTCCCGGATGATTTCGCGTTTGTTGGTACGCAGGGTGGCGGCGAACCGATTCAGCAGTTCCTCGGGAATTTGCTCGCGGCTATACTCCCGCTGCAGTAGCTTGTCGCCGTAATAGACGCCTTCCTCGGGTAAATAGTATTGATACTTAAGCAGCCTCCGCGTTTCCTCAAACGACTTATGCAGGTCGGATGGTGTCTCTACACATCTGCCGATTGCCGCAGCCGTATGGATCATAAAGCTTGAATACGCATAGGAAGCGATGTCGTGAACGAGCTGGACGACGGCGTCCATATCGTGTTCTTTGCTGCCCACAATCATATAAATCTCCTGATCGGACTGTTCGGTAGCGAGGAGCAACCAGGTTGAGCAGCTCTTCTTCTCGATGTAGTCAATCAAGTTATACTTGACGAATTGACTTTTCTCCATGGGCAAATGGCCCATCTGTTCGGCGTCCAATCGGAAGGTGACGGCATAATTGGCGTTGCCTGTCCAGGAGATGTTCAGCATATGCAGCCGGGCGTTCAATTCTTCCAGGCTGCGAATCGAGGATGTGAGCAAGCCGAGCACGACATTATGCTTAATGACCGGCATATTGGTCTTCAATGTCTGCTCCAGCTCGCTTACTTTAACCGACAGGTTGTTCATCACTTGATCGATAAATTTGAATTCGTTCTCGTTGTGGAACTGATTCGTACCGAACAATTGCCTTGCGTTATGGATGATCCTCTTCAGCGGGTTATACATATTCATCGTAAATATGTTTGAGACGATCACACCGATTACGATGGCGACGATGCACATCAGGATGAGCATATTACGGATTAGCGTCGTGCTTTTATAAAATTCGTCCACCGGCGTCATGCTGATCAGCTTCCAGCCCACGCTAGGGAGTGTTACATAGGAGATCATCGTTTTGACGTCGTCAACCTTCTCGACAAAACCGTCTGTTGTTTGGTTCGCGCCCAACATCTCGGCGATATAAGGGCGACCGATAAGCGGCTCATGCAGAGCTGCTTTGTTGCTGTTCGACAGCACCTTGCCGTCCTGGTTCAGGAGAAGCAGCTGGCTCGAATCACTCGATTGGATGATGTCGTACAGTACACTTTCCTTGATATGGATGGCTATATACCCTTTGATATTGGCTGCATTGGGTGTGTACGGGTAGGGTCTCACGAATGTCAGCAGATCGGATGTGTGCGTATCTGACGATAGATGGGGCTGCACTTTCCGCGTCTCAATCCACTGCGTGCCCGAAGATGTCTGGATCCGGTCCATCCAATCCAGATTGAGCCGAGACTCTTGCTCTTGACCCAAGTATGTAATGCCTGTATCGGAAGTAATCAAGATGTTGTTGGTTTTGTAGTAGACGCCTACCGAGGCAACGACAGCGGCATTGGCGGCTGTTAACGCTTTCAATTGCTGATGGATGGCGTTGACCATACTATGGTTGCCCTCTAAGGTGTTGTCGAACAAAAACATGGCCGGGCTTGTGTTTTGCGCGTCTCCTGTGACGAGTGTGAGGTAGTTGCGTTCCACGATGTTGATAATATCGTCTTCGATCGACTGGCTGAGATGAGTCAAGATGCGGTTATTGACCTTCTCGACCTGCTCATTGAAGTTGGTGGAGAAGTAATAGTAGGAAGTACCTCCAACAATGGCAAGCGTGATCAGAATCAAGATGATATAGGAAAGAATCAGTCTGAAGAAAACTGTCCTCAACCTTCCGAATATTTTCATTCCAACCCGATCCCCTTTTGTTTTTGTCGCTTGCTGCATAAGGCGTAAGCGCCATCAAATTAAGCTTATTATACCATGCTGCCCTTTGCGGTTGGATAAAGTTTGTGTAAACCAAGTAGGGAAATGGCTAGGAAAAGGCTATTTCTTCGATAATTGATACGATCATGAATATTTGATATTCCGCTAAAAAATGCTTGTTGTAACCTGTTTATATGATGATGAATCTTTAGTATTTATCATTGCCGCTCATTCTTATATGGTGAATAACGAGAAAGCAAACAGCGACAGAAAGGAGACGCTCCATGAACCAATCGGCCATTCAACAGCGAAAGATCGCGCCGAATCCCCGCAGAAGCAACAAGCTGTTCCATTCGTACCTGAAAAACAAATATTTGGTGCTGCTATTCGTTCCGGCCGTGCTGTACTACATTGTCTTTCATTATGTACCGATATACGGCATTCTGATCGCATTTAAGGAGTACAAGTTCAGCCTGGGCATTTGGGGCAGCAAGTGGGTCGGATTTCAACATTTCAAGGATTTGTTCGCGCTCGGAAGCTTCTGGGAAGTATTCCGCAATACGATCTTAATCAGCACGTACAAGCTCGTGTTTGGCTTTCCGGCCCCCATTATTTTAGCGTTGCTGTTAAATGAAGTGCGGCTCCATTTCTTCAAAAGACTTGTGCAGACGATCAGCTATCTGCCTCACTTCCTGTCGTGGGTCGTCATCTCTGGGCTGTTCGTCCAGTTCCTGTCGCCTTCGATCGGGCCGATCAACATTATGTTGCAGTCGATCGGTATCACGCCCATCTACTTCTTAGCGGATGTGGATTGGTTTCGTTCGGTTCTAGTAGCAACCGATATTTGGAAAGATATTGGTTGGGGAACCATCGTCTATTTGGCGGCACTGTCTTCCATCAATCCGGAGCTGTACGAAGCGTCCACCGTGGATGGAGCGAATCGGTTCCAGAACATCTTCTACATTACGTTGCCTTCGATGGCGCCGATCATTACGATCATGTTGATCTTTGCCATCGGGAGATTGGTCAATGACGATTTCGACCAAGTATTCAATATGTACAATCCTGCGGTGTACAGTGTAGGCGATGTGCTTAGCACGTACACGTACCGCAAAGGGCTTGTCGGGATGGAATACAGCTTCGCAACAGCAGTAGGGCTGTTCAAGAACATCATCGCCTTCACGCTCATCTTCATTGCCAACGCCATTGCCAAACGAATCAACGATTACGGGCTATGGTAAGATTGAACTTTCGTAAAGGTGGATGGCCTATGCCTTCTCGCATAAAAACTTCTTTGTCAAGCAAGCTGTTTGATACATTCAACTACACGCTAATGATCCTGTTGTGCATGTCGACCATATATCCGTTCCTATTCTTGCTGTCGCTTTCGTTCAGCCCGGGGGACATTTCTTTCTCGCAAATCCATATCATTCCCCCGAAATTCACGTTAGCGAACTATGGAAAAGTGTTGACCAACGAATTTATCGCGTCCGGCTTTGCGAATACGATCGTTAGGACGGTCATTGGTACGATTATTACCGTTCTGGCTACTGTATTCACCGCTTATCCACTGTCCAAGAGACATTTTCCGAATCGCGGATTTTGGACAGGATTTATCGTGTTCACGATGTTTTTCTCCGGGGGAATTATTCCAAGCTATTTATTAATCAAAAATCTTGGGATGATGAACTCCTTATGGGCGCTTATTATCCCCGGGTTGGTTCATACGTTCCAGATGATCATCGCCCGAAATTTTTTTATGTCCTTGCCGGAAAGCTTGGAAGAGTCGGCGAAGATTGACGGAGCCAACGAACTTCGCATCCTGTTCAGTATCGTTATTCCGTTGTCTATGCCGATCATCGCCACACTTAGCTTATGGACGGCCGTGCATCATTGGAACGCCTGGTTCGACAGCATGATCTACATCTCCGATTCGCACAAGCATGTGCTCCAAGTCGTTCTGCGCAGAATTGTACTGGAGGGGACGAAGGATATGATGGATCTCAACGCGTTCGATGACAAAGATATGGTGGCGAATCCGGAAACGATCAAGGCAACTACGGTCATGGTGGCGACGATCCCGATTATGCTAGTGTATCCTTTTGTTCAGAAGCATTTTGTCAAGGGCATTATGGTTGGCTCGTTAAAAGGTTAATCAAGGATGAATCCTTCATCTTGATTATAAATGAACAATTCGAACATGGAGGTCGATGGTTGTGATTCAACGTTCAAGAAAACCGCTGGCAGTCATGCTGCTCGCAAGCATGATGACGACGCTGGTGCTGGCAGGCTGCACGAAACAGGCGAACGAGGGAGCTTCCCAAGGGGAGAACGGCGGGGCTTCAAACAGTTCTGCAGCGGCTGCGGACAAAAATGCGCCGGATCCGAACAAGAGGTATAAAATCTCTGTAGCGCTATCGGCTGTCGTGCCTGTGGATAAGGACGGGGAAATGCTGAAATATTGGGGCGACAAACTGAATACGGATTACGATGTATGGAACATCGAGTCGAGCAAGTGGGATGAAATCCTGAACCTCAAGTTTGCATCCGGCGAAATTCCTGATGAAATGTTCATCAAAGGCTTCACGGGGCTGCAAAAATATACGAAGCAGGATCTGCTTGCGGAAATTCCGGTAGACATGATCAAAAAGTATGCGCCCTATCTGTATAACGAGATGATCGAAAAAGTCGTTCCAGGCGCTTTGAAATACGGGAAGATCGATGGCAAGCAGTATGCTATTCCAATACCGGTAGGCGTTCGTTACCGGAAGCCGATCGTATGGCGGGGGGATTGGCTCTCCAACGTGGGCATCAAAAAAACGCCCGAGACGCTGGAGGAATTCGAACAGGCGATGTACAAATTCGCGAACGAAGATCCGGACCAGAACGGGAAAAAGGATACGTTCGGGTTATCTCAGACCGGAATGGAGGCGGTATACGGAGCGTTCGGCTATCTTCCGGAGAAATGGCAGGAACGTGACGGCAAGCTCGTATACAGCTCGGTCCAACCTGAGATCAAGCAAGCGCTCACCTTGCTGAACAAGTGGTATAAAGACAAAGTGCTCGATCCGGAATTCTTAACCGGCGAAAATCAGGGCGGTTATGCGGCCTTCTCTCATTCCTTCTTCAACAACCGGATTGGGTTCACGAGCATCGGCGACTATTACCACTGGAAGCCAGTCCTGTACAAGGGAGATTCCAAATCGGAGAACTTCCTTGAGCTGCAAAAAATTAATGCAAAAGCTGCTGAAACGTTGACATACGGTAAGCCGCCGAAAGGGCCGAACGAAAAAATGGGCGTAACCGGCAGTAGCGAGGTTAACGGCACCTTTATCGGTTTCGGCAAGCAATTGGAGAAGGAACCGGATAAGATGGCCAAGGCCCTCGAAAATTTGGACAAAATGAATCGAACATACGAGGATTACTTGACGAGCATATTCGGTATCAAAGGGAAGACTTGGGAATTCAACGAAAACGGTTTTCCGGGTTTCATTAATGGAGCCGATGCCAAGACGCTGACCAAGACAGGCGTGATGCTTAATCCTTTCGAGCCGAAGGATTATACGATCAAGCGGGCGCAGCCTCGATTCGATTGGGCGGATAAAAACTTCTTCAAAGAAGGCGGCATCAGCAACGCCTTGCTTGCTCCGCTCGCTTCCGACGGCAAGTATAAAGAGGAATTGATGAAGATCGAGAAGGATGCCTTCATCAGCATCATTACAGGTGATAAGCCGATTGCCTACTTCGACGAGTTCGTGGCGAAGTGGAAAAAAGCAGGCGGTGAGCAGTTAGAAAAAGAAGCGAATGAATGGTATTCAAGCATTAAGAAATAAGTGTACTACTGCGGAGCAGCCTCAGATTGCCGGAACAGCGGGCTTATTCATGCCGCCTCTCCGGCAGTCGCGAAGGCTGCTTCTTCCTATAAAACCAACGAAGCTGCGTTTCAATGGAACGCATAAGGAGGAATAGATTCGTGATCCAGATAGGTTTGGTCGGGGCCGGTACGATGGGGAACACCCACAACCGGGCTTACCGGCAAATGGACGGTGCACGCATCGCCGCAGTTTGCGATATCGACGCGGCTAAAGCGGATCGCATCGCTCAAGGCTGGGACGCGCCTGTATTCACATCGCTGCAAGAAGTCGCAGATATCATGCGGTGGATGCTGCAGAGCGAAGTACGCGAAGTGTACGCCGAGATCGATACGCTGCTGCACGACATTCCGGTTGAAGACTGCGGCTTGCTGTCGATGAAGTTCGACAACGGCGTTATCGCCACGCTCGATACGAGCTGGTCGCGGCCGTCCACCTTCTCGACATGGGGAGATGTGACGATGCGCATCGTAGGCTTGAAGGGAGTCATCCATTTGGACGCCTTTGCCCAGGCTGGCAGTCTATGGGAGAGTAGCGGCTCCACGACCCATAAAGTAGTCGGCTGGGGGGACAGCTCCAACGGCGCGCTGGTTGGCGAGTTCGTCGACAGCATCCGGACAGGCCGCGAGCCGTCCATTACGGGCGTTGACGGGCTGCGTGCGGCAGAGGTCGCTTGGGCTGCGTATGAATCGGCCAAGATCGGCAAGCCCATGCCGATGAAACATTACTGAACTTCGGATCTGCGGGAAGGAGGAATAGGCCAATGAACGGTGCCGAACAACGAGGTTATGTCATTTATTTGAACTGGGACGGATTTGCTTACGAATGGTACAGGCTCGTCAATGAATCGTATGGTGGCACGCCCAATCTGAATGCGCTTTTGCAGAAGGGGGTGCTGTTCACCAATGTTGGGACGGGAATCCCTTCGATTACGGGGGCGATGCAGCAGTGTATCGCTTCGGGTGCATGGCCTGCAGATACAGGCAACTGCCACCGTTACTATGACGTGGGGCTGAATCGGGTCATCCAATTTCAGCGGCACAATCCGTTGGAAAATATCGCCGAAGCTGCCGTGCGGAGCGGTGTCAGTCTTGCGGCGGTAAATGCGTGGTATTTCGAGAACCGGGGAACGTTCGAAGGGAATGTGGAGCAGCCTTATATCCGAGTAAGCTTGCCGAGCAATTTTGCCGAACGGGTCGATGAAATGATCAAGGTGATCAATGGCGAGCCAGTGGCCACCGGAGATGTGACGATGAGATTCGATGATGTGCCACGGTTTCTCTCCATCTATGCCGACGACATCGACACGGTGGCCCATAACGGCAGGGTTACCTACGAGGGATTGAGGGTGGCGGAGACGAGGCAGATGTGGTATGACAACATCTGCGAAACGATCCGGCGGATGGATGCCGATTTGGGCCGGCTCGTCCATGCGCTTAAGAAGAGAGGCGTATTCGAGCGGACAACGATTGTGTTGACGACCGATCACGGAATGGCCCCTTACGGCGCTGCCGCCAAAGATTTGAAGGCGCCTTTCCCGGAGGAGGCGATAAGCTGTTTGCCGGATTTGGCAGAGACGATTGCCGAAACGGGCGTTCTATTCAGGGGAGAGCGATACAAGGTGGAGTTGCTGTGCCAGGAAGGTATGCAGGCGCAGGACGATACCGATATCGTAGTTACTACAGTCACGCTGCAGGCTCAGATCAATTTCCGAATTCCCGTCGAGTGGGAGGTTATTGCGGAGATCGTGTCCCGCGTTCAGCGGAAAAATTACTACGGCACCCATCTCGATCAAGAAGAGCTGTTGAAGCGCGGGGCATTTCCGGGGTTTGCCGATTTGGTCGTATCGCCTGAGCCGCCGTTTCATTTCCGCTGGGACGGAGATGACGTTCCCCGGGCCGTCGGGGCTAACCACGATTCTTTGCACAAGCACGTACAGCATGTGTTTACAATGATGTCGGGAGCCGGTGTTATACCGGGCATTACGTATGAAGAACAGGTATGGATGGTCGATATGGCGCCGACCATGGCACGACTGTTAGGCTTCGAGGGACCGCGGGACGCGGTAGGGACGGTGTTGGACGGCGTTTTGGCAACGGAGCTGCGGGGACCGAAGCTTGAGCTGCTCGGCCAGTCCGAGGGCTGGAACCAGACCCGGTATGCGGTCGAGAAGAGCGGTTCGGTCGGCAGCGACAATGCGGTCGAAGTGGCGGGCTATACGACGCCGCATGCCGCCGTGCGTATTAACCGGCAAGCGGCCGGTAACGCCGACCAAGGCGGATTATTCACGGTGCAGCATCGTTTGGAGCCGGGGCTGAACCGGCTGGTCGTTGAGGTGGAGGCGAACCGACGGATCAGCCGGAAAACGGTTTACATCTATTCCGCATCGGCGGAAAGGTGTCTTGCTACGCAAGGCAGAGGTATCCCGCCGAACGATGCCGCCTTCGCGGAGACCGCCGCCGGACTGGACGAGGACGATCATTTATGAAGCTTATCGCCATCGATATGGATGGAACGCTCTTGACGAAAGCGCTTGACATTACACAGGCGAATGCGTTGGGGATCCAACAGGCGCAGCGGCAAGGCATTGCAGTCGTGATCGCCACGGGAAGACCTTATGCATGGGCGAGGGCGAAGCTCGCGGCGGCCGGTCTGATCTGTCCGATTATTGGTTCTAACGGCGCCGAGCTGTATGGCCAGGACGGGAGCAAGCTGGTTACAATCCCGCTTGGGGATGCGGTGTTTGCCGAGATTCGGGCGCTGTTGGAGCAGGAACGCCTATACTACGAAGTCTATACGAATATCGGCGTATTCACGGATAACCCCGAGGGCGCGATCGCTTTGCGCATGACCGCAATCCGCGAGACGGAGACCCATCTGCCGGAAGAGGCCGTGCGGGCCATCGCGGAGCAACGGTTTGAGAGAAGCACGATCATACCTGTTCAATCGCTGGAAGAGGTGCTGGCGGGCGTTGAAATTTACAAGCTGTTAACGTGTTCCTACGACAGCTCCCGATTGCAGCACTGCCAAGCCGCTCTCGAACGCAAGCCGCAGCTCGCGATCAGCTCGTCTGCCGGCAATAATCTGGAGATTACGAATGCGGCGGCGCAGAAGGGGCTCGCCTTGCAGCGTATGGCCGCTCATTTGAATATCCCGCTGAACGATACCGCAGCGATCGGCGACAACCATAACGATGTACAAATGCTGCAGATGGCAGGGATGGCAATCGCAATGGATAATGCGGAGGAGGGCGTCAAGCGGGTGTGCCGCTATACGACCCTCTCCAACGAAGAGAGCGGCGTGGCCCACGCGATCGAGACCTACTGCCTGACTGGCGCGAACTGATAAATGACAACAAGCCAACCAGCGGAGTTGACGGAGATACGCTTCATAGACTTGATCCGCTATTCCGAAGAAAAGCTATTGCTAACTTATGGGTAATTATGGTATTGTTTAAGTAATCATTTCACAGGGGAAGCACCTCTTCTACATGGCGTAGGAGGGGTGCTTTTTGCTGTCTAATGATACTTTAATGGCCTATGGGAGGCGGATGTTTAGTGAATTTAGTGTTTTTGAACAGTTTCGAGAGGAAATCTGAGGAGCAGGGGATCGCATCTGCGCAAGTATCGATTGCTGAGCACGGGGGAGAATGGTGCGTCGAATGGACGGAGCAAGGGGACGATGGATCGGCTAAACGTGACACCTGGTACGCCGGGATGAGCTGGAGCGAGATGATGCAGCAGTTCCGCAATCGACTGCAAAATAAACGCAGTGAGGGATACGCCGCTCTGGTAGACATGTCGGGAGAAATGGCCGTAATGCCTGGGGGCAAAGCGAGAGTGTTGCAAATGCTGCATTACTACAGTGAAGCGAACGGGCGGGACGATCTGTTCCAGGAGCTGCGCGTATGGCGTAACGAGCAAGCTAGCAAGGAAGGCAAGTCACCGTTCATACTGGCTTCGAATCGGATGCTGCGGATGGTTAGCGCATTCGTGCCGCATACAGCGGAGGAGCTACGGCAAATTCCCGGGTTTGGCGAATACAAGACTAGTCTGTATGGGGAGCATCTGCTTCGAATCACGGGTAATCATGCACGGGAAACTTCGTTTCCGTTGGAGTGGGTGACGGAGCAAGTGGATCAGGCTGGATTCGAGGATTGGGTGCGGCAGCAATGGGATTTGCGTGCGAAGAGTGAGGCGGAGCGCAAAGAGATGAAGCTGAAGCTGTTGGAAGGGGTGCGGGAAGGACAGGATCTGGCAACTCTTCAGCAACTGCTTAAGCTCCCTTCCAGAGAGCTGTTGTCCCGCATCGAAGAACTCGACAAGGAGGGATACGACATGGAGCCGATGATCGAACCGGTGCTGCGTGGACTACCTCAGCAGGAGATCGATGAAGCATGGCGCGCCTTCGGGGACTCCGGTGACCGATTCCTCAAGCCCATCGTGAAACGCATCTATGGCGCCGACCGTGAGCTAACCGGTGCACAACTGGAGAAGACGTATGAGTGGCTTCGTTTGCTTCGCCTGCGCTATCGTCATCATGAGGCAGCTCTCACTGCGCTTGCCTTCGCAGCCGCGGATCACGCGCCTTCGCTCCAATCGAAGAAGGAGCAGACGGCTTAGTTGTCGGTGGTAGCGCCCGCGGGAGCCGCAAGGCGAAAGAAGAGATTGTCGATTCAAAGCAGAGATGGCCGTTCCAAGTGAAAAAGTCCCCTTCTGCTCAAACATCTTGTTTGAACCTCCCTTGATTGTATAAGGGATTCAGAGGTGGGGAGGTTCAAGCCAAAACTCGCCAGGGTCCTCTTTTTCACTTTCCACTCCTGGGCCCACGATGAATCGACAGTCTCAAGATCGTCTTACAAGCTTCCGAAAGGCCGGTGCCCGGGCTGCAAGCCGAAAAAATCGTCTTGCAAGCTTCCGAAAGGCCGACGCCCGAGCTGCAAGACGAAAATATCGTCTTACAAGCCGCCAAAAGGCCGGCACCCGGGCTGCAAGCCGAAAAAATCGTCTTGCAAGCCACCGAAAGGCCGACGTACGAGCTGCAAGCCGAAAATATCGCCTTACAAGCCGCCGAAAGGTCGGCGCCCGAGCGCCTTACTGCTCCCTCCCTCCCCAGAACTGCATGCACAACAAACAGGCCTTTCGAGCAAAGGCGAGTGAACAAGAGAAAACCGGTTTGCCGCGAGTTTTGGCTTTTCATCGAATCCACTAAAACATATAATCCGATCGATGATAAACAAGATGTCTGAGCAGGGCAAAACGGTTTTCCTAGTTACAACGACACTTTGCTCGAAAGGCCTCCGCTTTTATGCAGCATGCAGTCCCCAACTTTAAAACCAATCCTTTTTTTTGAAAAAATAAAACATGGACGAACCCGTTAACAGCATAAACCCCAGTACTGCGAAATAACCGAACCGTGTGTGCAGCTCCGGCATGAATTCGAAGTTCATCCCATAAATGCCGGTGATGATCGTCAGCGGCATGAATATCGTCGTCAACGCGGTAAAGATCCGCATGATTTCGTTCGCTCGGTTAGCTACGCTGGATTGATAAGCTTCTCTTAAGTTGCCGACCAGGTCGCGGAACGTCTCGAACGTTTCCGTAATCTTCACTGCGTTCTCATAAATGTCACTGAAATACTTCTGCAACTGATCATCGATGAGCCGAAGTTCTTTCTTGTTGAGTGTCCAGATGACTTCCTTTTGCGGGACGAGCATTTTCTTCAACCATAGAATCTCGCTTCGCAACCCGATAATCTCGTTGAGGTGGGTTTTCTTCGTGTGTACGACGATATCTTCCTCCAGCTTCTCAATCTTCACTTCGATCCGGTCGCCAACGCTGAAATAATTATCGACCACGATATCGACAAGATGGTAGAGGAACCGGTCAGCTGAATTGACTTCCTCTTCCCACAAAACGGGTTTGATGGCGCGCATCTCATTAATTTTTTGACGAGTAACCGTAATAATGGCATGTTTGAACAGGAATATATTCAGGGCACGCAGGAAAATCTCCTCGTCGTCGTACCGGATGCTGTTAATTACGATGAAATAGTGGGAGTCATAAATTTCAATCTTCGGCCGCTGTTCTTCCTCGGTCAGTGTATCCTCAACCGCCAATTCATGCAGATGAAACAAAGGTTGGAGCATTTCCAAATCTTCAACGCCTGCATCAATCCAGTAAAAGCCGTTGTCCGGCGGAATTAACATTTGCAATGTATCTTCAATCGTAGTAAAAAGTCCGTTTTGTACCAATCTCACTTTCATGATCCAATCACCCCTTAGCAGTTTCCCCCACATTCACAACTTTCAGCAGCAAACTGGAAATAAGCATCATGCAGTTGCAGACTTGAAAATGTCGGCAGCTTACATCATGCTAATACCCATTCATTTGTGCGAACCACACAAAAACTGCTAGAGGGGCAACTTCATCCAGAAGGAAAGGCCTCGCAGAACCTAACTATATGAAGAAGGGAACGAAGCGATATCCGGATTCCAATTGCCATCCTATGTCAGTCAGTTCTTGATCAGGTTTGGGTCGGCCCCCGTCCATGCAACGTTCCCTCCTTTGGGTCAATTCATATCGAATCTTACGAATAAATTCTTGTCTAGTATACTCCTAACCTGTCCGTCGCACAAGGCACCTGGAGCGGGATGAAGTGATTTTTACAGGCTCTTCACAATGTATGTTTACAACTGGGGAACGGTGCGCGAGCAAGCTTTGATTCACTGGGATACCATGTAACCGGATGCCGCTACCCGTGGTTGGCTGGATGGAGTTCACGTTCATGTCGGTCAGGATCGATGTGAGATTTGCGGTACTCACTGGGTGTGACGCCTTTGCGCAGTTTGAAAATACGGGAGAACGTTTTGTACGATCCATAGCCGACTTCCAACGCCACATTCTCCATACTCATCTCCGAAGAAACGAGCAGGCCGCATGCATGCCGGACACGAACGTCGTGAAGCACTTGCAGAAAGGTTTGGCCCGAATGCTTCTTGAACAGATCGCTTAATCGAGACACACTTAGATGAAAAGCAGCACATACATCGCTCAGGGTGAGCTCGTCCTGAGAATGGAGGTGGATGTACTGAATCACACTCCATAACGCTTTTTCACCCGAACCAGACTTCCGTACGTCGAGGGGTTGAGGACTTGAAGTAGTAGAAGCAGACGATCGGCGCAGTCGGTCGAAGCGGACGAGCACTTCGGTCAACTTGGCCCTAACCATCGGTACCCGCCACTGTTCAGTCCCTTGAAACTCTTCATATATCTCATCAAGCAGTCGGTGGATGTGGGCATCTTGCTCAGTGGTAAGCTGAACATGTGAAGCGAGCGGCGGATCTTCGCCAACTAATAGACCGCGCAGTCCAGCATCACCATGGGAATCGAGCAGCAAGCTCATGGCGAACTCCCCATTGTATAACTTCAAGCAGGAGCCGGGATCTGTCTGAATCTCATGTACCTCATAAGGCAGTACGAATGTAAAACTACCGGGTTGACTCCGATACCGAACGCCGTTAATGATCTCCCATCCCGTACCCTCCAGCACATAGGAAAATTCAAGAAAGTCATGCCGATGCGCCACGAAGCCGTTGGGTAAGCTGTGAATGCTGAATTGCAGCGGCAGCGGCGAGTATTCGTTGGGATGTCTTTTATAATAAATCGGATACAGGGTCATAGGTTCCCTCCGGATTCTTACGGTTTCAGGAAAAATGGGGGTATATTCCGTAAAAACTGGCATGCAACATAGATGGATTCATTCTATCATAACGATAGAGTCTGAAGTAGATAGACGAACCGAAAAAATGGAGGGTATCCACACATGAGCGCAAGCAGAATCCGTCTTGGTGTTATCGGGGCAGGCAATATTGGAAACGTACATATTCAAGAGTTCAGCAAGCTTCAGGAGCAATGTGAGATTACAACGGTAACAGATGCGTATTTGCCATTGGCAGATAGCCGCGCGAAGCAGTATGGTATTCCGAACGTATCTGCAAGCCCGGCGGAGCTGATCGCTAGACCAGACGTAGATGCTGTAATCATCGGAGTACCGAATTTATACCATGCCCCACTGGCGATTCAAGCGATGGAAGCCGGTAAGCATGTACTGCTCGAGAAACCAATGGGTCTTAATGCAGAGAGTGCTCGCAACATTTTGCGGACGCAGGAGAAGACAGGCATGACCCTGATGGTGGCGCATCAGATGCGTTGGGAATGGCTGCCGCTGCAGGTGAAACAGCAGGTTGAAGCCGGTGCTCTTGGACGTATCTACACGGCCAAAGCCGGTTGGTTCCGCCGCAAGGGTATCCCTGGCTGGGGAACATGGTTTACTCGGATGGAGGAAGCAGGCGGTGGACCGCTAATCGATATCGGCGTCCATATGCTCGACTTGTCCATGCACCTGATGGGCAATCCGAAACCAATCGCCGTATCTGGCGCGACTTATGCAGAGTTCGGTCCAGTCAAGAAAGGGATCGGCACTTGGGGTAAGCCCAATTGGGATGGTTACTACGACGTAGAAGACTTGGCTACTGCGCTCATCCGTATGGAGGATGGCAGTACGTTGACACTGGAAGTCAGCTGGGCTGTCCATATGGACACGGATAATACGCCGTTCATCCACTTGATGGGGACCGAAGGAGGAGCTGCAATCCGAGGCAACAAGGGCAAGTTCCTGACTGAGAAATTCAATGCTCCGATGGAGACTGAATTGAATACCCCTTCGAACGACGAGGGCGCCCGCGGTCGATTGAGCCGACACTTCCTGGAATGCGTATCCGAAGGGAAGACGCCGATTACGTCGGTCATGTCCGGGTTCACGAACAACTTGATCTTGGATGCTATATATGAATCTTCCCGTACCAAAAGTGAAGTGAAGCTCGACTGGAGCTACTAATAAGGAGGTAACTCGCATGATCAGAGGACTTACAAGAGCTGGTCTAGGCAACATCGGGAGCAACAATGAGTTTGTCAGACTGGCCCAAGCACATGGCTTCGGTGCTGTGGATATACAGGATGTGCGCGGTTGGTTCGAGCAAGAAGGCAAGGAATCGGTGAAAGCTACTCTTGCAGAAACAGGAATTATCGTTGGATCGATTGGCCTGCAGGTTCAGTGGAGAACATCAGATGCCGAGTTCCGTAACGGCTTGACGAATCTCGCTGCATCGGCAGCGGCAGCGGCTGAAGCCGGCTGTACACGCTGCACCACATACATTCTGCCTTCACTGGACGGCAGCGCTGCGCACTTCATGGCGCTTGCTACCCGCCGTTTGCGCCTGTGCGCGGAAATTCTGGGCGCCTATGGCATTCGGCTCGGCCTCGAATACGTAGGGCCACACCATCTTCGGACGAGATGGGCGAACCCATTCGTCTGGACGCTGCAAGAGACGCTGGACTGGATCGATGCGATCGGCGCACCGAACGTCGGTCTGYTGCTTGACTCATACCACTGGTACACGACCAATCCTTCGACCGAAGACCTGCTACGTCTAACAACACAGCAAATCGTGCACGTGCATATCAATGATGCGCCTGATGTGCCGGTTGAGGAAGCACTCGACAACGGCCGGTTGTATCCGGGCGAAGGCGTAATTGATCTCGTACAATTTCTGCGTGCGCTGAGCCAGACGGGCTACAAAGGGCCGATCTCGCAAGAGATATTGACGCAGTCCGCTCCTACAGAGTCCGCCGAAGTCCTGCTCCAGCGCTCCAAAGCCGGCTTCGATAAAGTGTTCTCCGCCGCCGGTCTATAATCTCTTAGTCCAACTCCCCGCTGCTCTCTGCGGGGAGTTTCTTTTTTACTACCCCCCGAGACTGTCGAGGAATGGTTTGTGTACGGGTAATGAAACTGAGACTGTCGATTAACGCAAGTGCGGAGAATAGAAGAAGGAGTGGAGAAACGAAGTGCCCGCCTTTGAAATCTCGTCCCTTCCAAAAAAAAACTCAATCCTGGGACGTGATTTCAACAGCGGTCGGAACCCTTCTTCTGTTCGGAGCTAATCAGGCGTTGGTCGACAGTCTCTTTGCTTTGTACTGCCTTCATTCCACGACAGTCGCCTCTTGACAACACCAACTCATTTGTATAACATTATACGTAATCAATCGAATAGCACGGAACTCTTATCAAGAGTAGGTGGAGGGACTAGCCCTATGATACCCGGCAACCGACTAACCCGTTTCGTAGGAAATGGGGGCGCACGGTGCTAATTCTTGCGGAAGCAGATGTTGTGTTTCTGGGAGATGAGAGAGGACATTCGAACACGTACGGTTTAATGGCCTTTCTTCATCTCTGGAGAAAAGGCTATTTGTATTTTTATCCCACGAAAGGAGTGTATACACATGCCGATTAAAATTCCCGATCATTTGCCGGCTAAAGAGATATTAAACGAGGAGAACATATTCGTGATGGACGAATCTGTGGCGCAATACCAAGATATTCGACCACTCAAGATTGCCATCCTTAACCTGATGCCGACCAAAGAAACGACCGAGACGCAAATTTTACGGCTGATCGGCAATACACCGCTGCAAGTGGAGTTTGTATTGCTGCATCCCAAGACGCATACGTCCAAAAATACGTCTCCGGAACATCTGGAGCAGTTTTATAAAAATTTCGATGACGTGAAAGACGAATACTTCGACGGGATGATCATTACCGGAGCACCCGTGGAGCAAATGGATTTCGAGAACGTCACCTACTGGCAGGAATTAAAGGAAGTGATGGACTGGTGCAACACCAACGTCACCTCGACCCTATACATTTGTTGGGCATCGCAAGCCGGATTGTATCATCATTTCGGAGTGCCCAAGTATCCGCTGGACAGCAAAATATTCGGGGTATTCCCGCACACAACGACAACGAAGCACGTGAAGCTGCTGCGCGGGTTCGATGAAATGTTCTACGTGCCACAATCCAGGCATACGGAAGTGCGGCGGGAAGACATTGAGCCGATCAACAACCTGGACATTTTGTCAGAATCAGAAGATTCCGGCGTGTACATCGTGGCGACCAAGGACGGGAAGCATATATTCGTAACCGGCCACTCCGAGTATGATCCATTGACCTTGAAGTGGGAGTACGACCGTGATGTATTGAAAGGATTGCCGATCGAGGTGCCGCGGAACTATTTTCCCAAAGACGACCCGTCGCGCGACCCGCAATGTACATGGAGAGCCCATGCGAACCTGCTGTTCTCCAACTGGCTGAACTACTATGTGTACCAGGAAACACCTTACGATTTGAATGCGCACATGGCCTCCTACATTTGACCAAACCAGCATAAAGCCGCGCGTGATAGTTGCAGTCGAATTATCGATTACTAGGAGGACACTTGTTCATGAAAATTGAAAGCCGTTTGGCGCAGATCGGTTCGATCTCCGAGCCGGTCACGGGAGCTGTAAGTTTCCCGGTATACCAGGCTACTGCATTCCGCCACCCGCAGCTTGGCCAGAGCACAGGGTTCGATTATTCCCGCTCGAAAAATCCGACACGCTTCGTATTAGAGCAAGCGATTGCCGAATTGGAGTCCGGTGATGCTGGATTCGCCTGCAGCTCGGGAATGGCTGCCTTGCAAACGATATTCGCTTTATTCAGTCAAGGGGACCACTTACTCGTCTCGCTTGATTTGTACGGAGGAACGTACCGCTTGATCGAGAAGATCATGACACGGTTTGGCGTCACCGCTACTTACGTTGACACGAACGACCTGGATGCGCTGGAAGCAAACTACCGTCCGACAACCAAGGCCGTGCTGATCGAAACGCCGACCAATCCACTTATGATGATTACTGATCTGGAGCTAGTATGCGGCTGGGCGAAGAAGAAAGGGCTGCTTACGATTGTGGACAACACGTTGTTGACCCCTTTTCTGCAACGTCCGATCGAGCTAGGCGCCGATATTATTATTCATAGCGCGACCAAATACCTCGGCGGTCATAACGATGTGTTGGCGGGTCTGATCGTGACCAAAGGCAAGGAACTGTCCGAACAGATGGCAATTCTACACAACTCGATTGGCTCCGTTCTGGGGCCGCAAGATTCGTGGCTGCTTATGCGCGGCATGAAGACGCTGGCCATTCGGATGGAGCGCCACGAATATAACGCGACCCAGATCGCTAATTTCCTGCTCGAACACCCGCTGGTCGACGAAGTGTTCTATCCGGCGCTGCCAAGCCACCCAGGCTATGAGACGCAGAACCGTCAATCGTCGGGCAATACGGGCATCTTCTCTTTCAAGATGAAGGAAGCTCGCATGATTGAACCGATTCTCCGGCATATTAAGCTTATCGCTTTCGCAGAAAGCTTAGGTGGGGTGGAATCGCTGATGACGTATCCGGCTGTACAGACTCATGCGGATATTCCCGAGGAAATCCGCCGCAAGGTCGGCGTAGATGACCGCTTACTGCGCTTCTCTGTCGGTATTGAGCACGTTGACGATTTAATCGCCGACTTGGCAGGCGCTATTGAGGCGGCGAAGTTGGAATTGGAAGAGGGCAAAGTATCATGACAACGAACAACACGAACCCGAAATCGCGCAAGCACAAGCCCGATGCGAATACGAAGTTCGCTACTAAGCTGATCCATTTTGGCGGCGAGATTTGTGAGACTACCGGTGCGGCCAGCTTGCCGATCTATCAAGCATCAACGTTCCATCATTATGACCTGAACAACCCGCCTGACTTCGACTATGCGCGTTCTGGCAATCCGACTCGTCAGGGGTTAGAGGACTATATCGCCACGTTGGAAGGCGGCACGCGCGGATTCGCCTTTGCTTCGGGGATGGCAGCGATATCGACGGCGTTCATGCTGCTCTCGAGCGGCGATCATGTAATTTGTACAGAGGACGTGTATGGGGGGACGTACCGTTTGCTCACAAGCATCCTGACTCGGATGAACATCGAGACGACGTTCGTCGATATGACGAACCTGGATGCGGTGAAGGCGGCGCTGAAGCCGAATACGAAGGCGCTGTTCATGGAGACACCGTCGAATCCAACGTTGCGCATTACCGATATTGCCGCGGTGAACGGATGGGCGAAGGAGCAAGGGTTGCTCACGATGATCGACAACACGTTCATGACCCCCTATCACCAGCGCCCGCTAGAGCTCGGTGTCGACATCGTGCTGCACAGCGCCACCAAGTTTCTTGGCGGCCACAGCGATGTGTTGGCAGGTCTTGCCGTTGTCGCAGACAAGTCGCTTGGTATGCGGTTGAAGCAATTACAGAATGGACTTGGCACGGTACTCGGCGTGCAAGATTCGTGGCTGCTTGTTCGTGGCATGAAGACGCTGAAAGCGCGTATGGAAGCTCACGAGCAGGGTGCCCGCCAATTGGCACAATGGCTGAGCGAGCACTCTTCCGTGGCACAAGTGTACTACCCTGGCCTGAAGGATCATCCCGGCCGGGCCATTCACGAGAAGCAGTCGCTTGGCTACGGTGCCGTCGTCTCGTTCGACGTTGGGTCGGGCGAGCTCGCGAAGCGCGTTATGAGCCGCGTGCAGCTTCCAATCGTCGCGGTGAGCCTGGGCGCGGTGGAGAGCATCCTGTCCTACCCGGCCATGATGTCACACGCCGCCATGCCGCGTGAATTCCGCTTGGAGCGCGGCATTACTGACGGTCTGATGCGCTACTCTGTTGGTCTCGAGGATGTCGAGGACATCATCGCCGACTTGGAGCAGGCTTTGGCGGAGTAAGCTCATGAGGGTGTTACTCCGTTATAGAATGAACTTGAAAGTACAACTTTCGTTGTATTGATAAACGAGGACCCGGCCACAGGCCGGGTTTTCTTATGTTTAGATTTCCATTGCCATCTCTCTTATCGAATGAATTATTGGATTTCAACATTAAAGGAGTATGGGGTCCGAGTATTCAGCACCAATCGTTCCGATATGACGTCGCCTCCGTCCTGAGTGAAATTTACACTTTCGGCCTTCTCCAGAGTGACCCTGTAGCGTCCAGGGCCGAGTGGTTGGCCTTCGCGATCAACGGGATTCCAGGGGACGGTGAAGTTGTACGAAGACAGTCTCCCAAGCGGGCCTTCAATATTAGGCAGCGTCTTTTCGTAAACAGTTCCAATCGACTTTGAGAACTCATCGATCCGATCCACTTTGAATTGCCAATCATACGGCTGAAGGACGATATCGTGCTCCGTATTGTTCAGGAATGTGACGCGGAAAGGCGATACCTGATTCCCGGGAAGCTGTCCATTAAAGCCGCTTGGTGGGTAGAGGGCGGCGACAATGCCTGTGCCATAGTGACTGCTTATATGCTCATACTTTGTAACCTCCAGCTGATTGCGGATCTTTACCTCATACGATCCGATGTTTCGCTTGCGATCAAAGTCGAGGGAGGTTGTGAAGGGCCGGGTTTCACCGGGCTGAGGCGGCCTGGTCTCCGTATCATTCACATGCACAAAATCTGTTGTGCCCATTTTTCTTCCTTGCGTATCGAAGGCGGTAATCTCGATTTCCTTGTCTTTCAGCTCTTTGTTGATCCGGATCGTTCCGGACGACAGACGATTGGAACCGTTCGGCTGCATCATGACATACATATCTCCCATATTTACGTAGCCATCCGGATCGCTTATGGTAAGGAGCCCGCTGGTCAGCACCGTGTCGGTCCTAATGTTGATCTGATTCTTGAATCCATTGTGAGCGGCAGCTTCCTCGAAATCGACATTCGCTCCCATAGCCTCCGCAAACGTGCGTAGAGGTATGTAAGCTTTGTTGTTGTAATTGATCACGGCATTTTCCCCGGTTACATCGATGGGCTTGATCGTTTCGTCATTGCGAATCACAACCTGACTGGGAAACAAAAAAGCCTGAATCGAGTCCGCAGCCATTACGGCCGTTGATGAGGCGAGGGCTGCTCCGCAAACAAAGCCAATAATAAATTTTTTCATCTATTTTCTCCTCCTTCTCGCTACAGTGCCTCTCCATTAGACGAATCAAAAAGGGGAATGTTGCTAGAAAACCGGCGGAGCGAAAGCGTGAATGAAGGTAGGAGGTTCATAAGGAAATGAGTGTTATTGGAAATGAATTTGATGACAACAAGGATGAGAAGCATGAGAGTTTGGAGGTGAATCTTTAAGCTGAACAATTTGTGAAGGGGGGATTTTGGAATAAAACTAAATCTGTTGCTAGAAAAGTGCCATTTATACCAGAAGCCGTAGGTGCTTATTATTGTATGCTTGATTCAAAAACACCAGTATGGGCAAAAGCTATGGTTATAGGCGCTTTAACATACTTCATATCACCAGTCGATGCTATCCCTGATCCTATAATTGCTATTGGACTTACAGATGATGCGGCAGTCATTGCTGCGGCAATATCGCTGCAATTTGAAACAATCTCACAGATGAACACAGAGAGCAAGCTAAAAAATTCTTTGCGAATGAAGCATGATAAAATGGAAGATATAAAGTTTTATATATTAGGAATTGGGTTACTTGGAGTAATTCTACTTCCAATAATCTTTAAAATTTATGTAGCATATTCAAATTATTAATATGTACGGAATAGTAAAAGGAATCATGATATTGGTAGGTTTTGTTATCTTCATCGCAGAAATTAGAAAGATATTTAAATTCAATTAGAACTAATTGGCTGGCGGTTAATTCCGCTAGTCATTTTTTCATTTTAATTTTTACTGAGGTTCGTTCAATTTTATAAGCGTTCCAGCAGATGAATCATACTTCTGCAAAAGACTATTTCCGCAAACTTTACTTGGAAAATAAATGTGGAGAAGATGTTGTGTATCAAGCAATACAACTCCAAAAGGAGAAATATCGAAATAAAAAAAGCAGGTTGATTTTTTTACTGCAAATAAAAAATGTAGTGGCGCATCCCAAGCTGAAATGCTTGGTATTTTTATGTCATACATAATTTGGTATTTAAGTTACTGAACTGCTCCTTATTTCCCGCAAAGCAGTAAAACATTTATAGGACAATATTCCTAAAAATCGCCATATATAGTACAATAGTATCTGGAAATGTATTCAAATTCAGCATTGCTAAGGAAGGAATATGTAATTCATGACGTAGTGGTGGTATACAGTGTTGAAATGCTGTGTCACTTTATAGTTAGCGGTGCTTGAAATTATAATGAGGAGGCAAAACATGTTTTGTTCGAAATGTGGAACTAAGTTAAATGAAAGTGCTAAATTTTGTGGTAATTGTGGTACGGCGGTAGTAGCCGAAACTGAAGCGAAACTGCCGGTGGAGGAAAATGTAAGTCCTACTATTGCTGAAAAGATTAATGACGAATTTCCTGTAAGGACAGATGATAACATTGATACTAATGCAAATGTTACTCCAATTGGAAAAGCGAAAAAAATAAAAGTAAAGAAACCTATCTACAAAAAATGGTGGGCGTGGGTTGTAGCGGTAATAATTTTCTTTATTATCATTGGAAATCTTGGCAATAGTGATGACAAGGAATTGGCTGATCCGCCAGCGAAGGAAGCATCGGGCAAAGTGGAGCAAACCGCTGAAGAGAAGGCCGCAGCCAAAGCTCAAGCTGATGCCGATAAGAAGACACAGGCGGATGCCAAGGCTAAGGCGGATGCGGATGAAAAAGCGAAAGCTGATGCGGATAAGAAAGCTAAGGCAAACGAAGAGGCAAGGAATCCAAAGTGGAATGTCAAGGAAATGGATGCTCAAAAAAATGGAAATATAAGCCTCGCAGTTAATTTGCTTAATATCTTAGGGGATGTATCCGCTAAAGGTGAAGTTGCTGATTCGGGTGATGTTTTGAAAACGCCGTGGAATTATTATGGTAAGGCTATTACATTTACTGGTTCAGTTACAATTGTCCAAGACTATCCGCCAGGTAGCGACTTCCCAAAAATGGGCGTTAACTGTCAGGTGGTATTTATAGCTAACAACGGTACGGTTCTTGATTTATTCTCGACGGTGGCTAGTGGGAAGTTAAAGGTGGGAGATAAATTGACTGTCGTGGCCTATCCAATAGGTATACTAGAAGTACCAAACAAGCTAGGCGGAAATTCAACGCAGTTGGCAATTGTTACAAATAAACTACAGTAGGAAAGGAGGGACTAGCAAAATGGATCAAACTCAAACAGACCAACAAAAAGTAGTTGCCCTAGAAAAAGATATAATTCCAATAAAAAATACAATCGCTACATTGATGTATTTTCTTGCATGGGGAATCTTGGTTCTTGGTGGTTTTTTTGGGATGACAATACTTGAAGAAAGTCCATTTATGGCGGTTGTGTACTGGATAGGGGCAGGATCTACTTCATTATTTATGTTTGGATTCTCAGAAATAATCAACTTGCTACATGGCATCTATGAAAAAGTAAAAGGTTAAATTGATGGGGCGGTTCTTCGGGGCCTCATTAAAAATCTATTGTTTTGGAGGATTTAAAATTGGGCGCTAAAAATAAAGTAATAGCCGGAGACTATGACGGAAAACATGTTGTCGTTTCATTTGGAATTATAAATATTGCAACAGGTTTATTCAGCAAATCTATTGAATTAAACAAAGAAACTGTAGCGGAATATGAACTTGTTGATGAAGAGAAACGTAAAAGTGCAACAAGCGCCGTTGGCAGGGGTTTAGTTGGTGGATTAATACTTGGCCCTGTCGGGCTTCTGGCTGGTTTATCTGCCAAGAGTAAAGGGGTACATATTGTTGCAGTCCAGTTCAAGGATGGTAAAAGGAGTTTGCTAGAGATTGATGATAAGATTTACAAGGCAATGCTGAAGAAATTATTTTAGGGACGAAAAGCCTTGGGCGTAATTTTCGGAATACTTATCGCTTTGGTTGTCATTTGGAGAATCTACATTTTAATAAAAATGTTGTTCAAGTGGCAGTTTTGGATAGGTCTTATTATTACAGCGTCCTACTTTTACTTAGCTTACAAAGTTATTAACTATTTTGGGGTCAAGTATGTGAGTGAGGACAATTACATGGTATACGGCATTGTCACATATGTTTCAATTTTTATATTGTACTGTTTGACATCACTCAGGATAAAAGTTGGTCGCTATCCTGTACTTCAGTATTCTATGATGTTTCTCTTTCACATTGGGCATTCTTGCATTTAATGTAAGCGGATTTGAAAACAACCTTGATCCTAAACCTGATTACACAGCAATCGACAACCCTAACATGCATCACACGGATGCTTATGAACGTACAATGCCGGATGGCACGGTTCAACAGGTGAGTGATTATGTGGCGCACAATCCTGATTATAGAGTCAGTCAAAGGGTTCGTGGCGGTTGTGGTCGCAATCGGAATGTTGCTTGGGGGATGCTCGAGCACGACTACATCTGCCGGAACGTCTAAGCCAGCGCGCAGTACTCCCTGCTGCTATCGGCTTGTTGCTGCCCATCAGGGAGGGAATAACGGATCCTGTAAGGCTGTCGATTCACTGTGGACAAGAGGAGTGGAAAGTGAAAAAGAGGACCCCAGCGAGTTTTGGCTTGAACCTCCATACCGTAAGATCCCTTATACAATCAGGGAGTTTCAAACAAGATGTATGAGTAAAAGGGGTCCTTTTTCACTTGGAACGGCCGTTTTTGTTTCTATTAACAGTTAATCGACAGCCTCCCTGTGTCCGTAAAGATAACCTGTATCCTGTAAATCCTGCGAAAGTCGAAAGTGCAGCATTTTTTATCGGGAAAGTAAGTTTCCGGAAGAGAATCCTGCAAAAGTACATCAATTTTAGTCCAGTTCGCCCGTTAAGCAGCCATTCAAGCAGAAATCATGTATATTTGCAGGATTATCTCCAGAATATAGGGAAAACGCAAAAAAATGATGTACTATTGCAGCTTTTTCGCTCTACAAGCCCTGTATTACCGTTCGGTTGAAGCCAACCTTTACGACGTTTTTACCTTTCGGTGCGGTTACAGCTTACAGGTGTCAGTTATGACGTCTGGGCATGAAGGGCGAACTCCACGGCTGCGTTTGCATGAATATAGGTCGTATCGAAGAGAGGCAAGGGTCCATCTCCCTCATGTAAGAGAAGTGGGATTTCCGTGCAGCCCAGAATAATGCCTTCCGCACCTTGTGCGCGCAATCGCTCAATGATTTGCAGATACTCTTGTTTGGAAGAGGGGTTCAACTCTCCGCGGCACAGCTCTTGGAAAATGACCTCGTGCACCCGATTCCGGTCAGCCTCCTGAGGTATGATCGCTTCGATCCCTAGCTCTTCCAGACGATCCCGGTAGAACGACTGCTCCATCGTATACTGAGTCCCTAACAGACCAACTTTGCGGATCGACTGCCGTTTCACTTCGTTCGCGGTTACATCGATAATATGCAGCAGCGGGATGCTGACCGCACGCTGGACTTCCGCAGCAACTGTATGCATCGTGTTCGTGCAGATTAGGACCACGTCGCAACCGCTTGCCTCCAGCTTGACGGCCGCTTCCGCCAGGAGCGCAGCCGCCTTTTGCCATTGCCCCGTCTTTTGCAACTGCACCACCTCTGCGAAATCGAAAGAGTATAACAAGCATTTAGCTGAATGCAATCCTCCAAGTCGCTCTTTGATACCTTCGTTGATGTACCGGTAATAAGAGGCGGTTGATTCCCAGCTTAAGCCACCGATCAAGCCAATCGTTTTCATTTTCGTATACGCTCCTTTGATCATCTTTTGATCCAAATCATATCATGCTATACTGGTTGCAAGAAGTGCCAGGAATGAGCTATTCCTATAGTACCAGTATGAACAATGGATCGGGATCAAGGGGGAGTCGCCGTTGTTGTGGTTTACGGTGGATCGAAGGGCTGACATATCCTTAACAGCCCAGGTGTATGAGCAGGTGCGTTCTCGCATTCTGCAACAAGAGCTGGTGGAGGGCGAGCGACTGCCCTCCAGTCGTGAGCTGGCGTCCAATATCGGCGTATCGCGAAATATCGTATTAGAGGCGTATGAGCGGCTGACGGTGGAGGGGTACCTGGAGAGCCGCCCCCAAATGGGCACCTTCGTCGCAGCGGGGTCTTCTTTTGACTGGCTCAGGGAGACGGAGCAGGAGCTTGCTGCTCCAACGATAGCCGGGACGAGGTCAAATTCAGAACAAGCGGCCATCGACTTCCGAGCGGCGCACCCTGCTGCGGATTATTTCCCGCGCACAGTGTGGGGGCGACTGGCCAAGGAAGTTTGTCTTCTCGCTCCGGAGCGCGTCTTCGGCTATACGGGAGCCGAAGGGTTGCCTGAGCTTCGCAGCGTATTGGCGCGTTACCTACTGCAAGCGCGTGGAGTCCGCTGCCATCCGGACCAGATCGTCATTACCTCAGGGGCTACACAAGCGTTGCATCTGATCACGGAACTGCTATCGCGTAACAAGGACACGCTCGTCGCTGTCGAGGATCCGGTCACGGACGAGATGCGCGCCATATTCACTTATGCCGGCTCGACCGTAATGCCGATTCCAGTGGACGACAAGGGGATCATTCCCGAAGAGTTGTCCACTGAGGAAAAGCCGGATTTCGTCTTCGTCATTCCTTCCCATCAATTCCCGCTCGGGGGCACGCTGCCGATCCAGCGGCGCATTCAGCTGCTCGAGTATGCCCGGCAGATGGATTGCTTCATCGTAGAGGATGACTATGACAGCGAATTCACATACGAGGGTGTCGCCGTACACTCGATGCAGGGTCTGGATCCGGAGCGCGTCCTCTATGTAGGGACGTTCAGCAAGATCTTATCGCCCGCACTGCGGATCGGTTATGCTGTTCTGCCCGAGCGGTTCATTCCGGTCTACCGACGGCTGAAGTGGTTCGCCGATCGCCACACCTCCGCTCTAGAGCAACTGATTCTGGCCCGATTCATGGAAGAGGGCTATTTCGAGCGGCATATCCGGCGCATGAAGAAAATTTACCGCAAGCGGCGAGAAGCCCTAGTACACAGCCTGCAGCAGGAGCTCCCGCAGGCATTGATCCTGGGGCAGGCCGCTGGTATGCATCTCGTCGTCGAAATCCCGGGGATACAGTTTACCCAATCTTTACTCCAGCGTATCCATTCAGAAGGGGTGCAAGTGTACCCGGTAGAGCATTACGCGATCCGTAAGGGTCGGCATGAGCACCAGATCGTTATGGGATATGGCGGACTGACGATTGAATCGATTCAGGAAGGGGTTATTCGCCTGCGACGTGCGTTAGAGCGGGAAACTCAATGCTGATTTTCCCGACTCCGTTAGGCGAATCGCTTATTCCTTATTTGAGAATGATAATGAGTTGGGCGGCGAAACATTATCCGAATGCAATCTCGCGGGCTTTTTTTCAAATCACGGATTGAATCTTGGGTAGCAATAAGCTAATCTAAATATGTAGGCTTAGAGTTATTGGTCGAACCATACTATATTCTATCAGATATTTTGAAATCGCTTACAATTTAGAAAATCCATCCAATCGAGGTGACGCGAATGCGTAAGAAATGGTTTCATTCTATTCAATCCCGCCATTTTTACTTCAAAGTGATGATCGTAACGTTGATTTTATGCTTACTGCCTATGCTCGCGACCAGTCTTGTGTATTACCAGAACGTCAAGATTACGGTTCAGCAGGAGCTCCGTCAAGCGAATACCAATTATTTGAACCAAACCGCCAACGCGGTGGAATTGATGATCGACCAGATCGGCAATAGCTTCCGTCAACTGACGTTGGAAGGTGCAACGATGCGGCAGTTCGAGCTGTTTCCGCGAGGCTTGTATTACGAAGCGTTGACCGGCGAGCTCAAGGACGAGGATTTGCCTACATTAGAATCGTATTTGCGCGAGAAGAAGCAGGCGTTGAATAACATGCGCGCTCTGAAGCTGTCCAACGAGTTCATCTATTCGGTTTATTATTTCGACAGCGTCAAGAAATTGATTATGACCTCCGATCT
Organism: Paenibacillus sp. P4_E11; assembly: GCF_056401635.1. Taxonomy (NCBI): domain Bacteria; kingdom Bacillati; phylum Bacillota; class Bacilli; order Caryophanales; family Paenibacillaceae; genus Paenibacillus; species Paenibacillus sp. P4_E11. The sequence goes on from NZ_JBFUIX010000007.1 coordinate 38,729, forward strand.
GCTTGTATTCGAGCCGGATCGTTTCTATGACGAAGGCTGGAATCGGTTTCCCCAAGGCGATCCGGCACTGCCGATGATTGTGGATATGCGCAGTGCGAAGACGGTGGCAGGGACGTCCTTGAATGTTATTCCTCTAGTGTACAAAACATCGATCGAAGGAAATGTTCTGGTCATTAATCTCGATGCGGATAAAATATATGAAAGTTTCGTACGCAAACCGGGCAGCGAACAAAACCAGCCCTTCTTCGTCCTGTCCTCAACCGGTAAGCCTATGCTGTACGATTCCACTAATCCGATGAACAGTCGAATCGGCAACAGCCCGGTATGGCAACTGCAGAGCCGCGGCCAACAAAGCTTTTACGAAGAGGAAGTGGATGGGGATCGGTTATTCGTCTCGTGGATCAAGTCGGATAAGCTCGGGTGGACGTTTGTACTCGCTTCGCCGCTCAACGAACTGTACCGCAGCGTCTCCAAGGTGAAGAACATGATCATCTGGTACTGCTGTGTGCTGGCTGCCGCGGGTTGCTTGCTCGCTGTATTACTCGCGCGGAACTTGTACGCCCCAATCCGACGCATGCTGCTGTTCATCAAAAGCAAGGACGACCGGTACCATGGCGCTGCAACGGGGGAATGGCACGTCATCCGCAGCAGCCTGGAGGAAGCGTTCGAGGATCGTTGGAGTTTACGGTATCGGTTGAAGGAAAGTCTTCCAGCCTACAAAGAAACATTCGTGCGGTCGCTGCTCCGCCACAATGGGTATGATCGCGACTATATGGTAGAAAGGCTGGACTATCTTGGCTTCGATATCGAATTGGAGCAACTCATGCTTATGCTCATCACACTGGAGTATGCAAATGAGCAACGTTCTGATGATGCGGAAAGCGAAGGCATGAACAAGGTCCGGCTGACGGATTCGATCGATACCGGGTTGCCGGCGGATTGGAAGCGAATGATTAGCGAAGTTGCCGACGGAACGTTCGTGGTCATCGTCAACTGTCAGCCTCACGAGATAACCGTTCTGTTCGAAAGCGCTGAGCAATTGATCCATACGATCGGAGAACGACTTAACATCGGCTGCTCCATTGGGATTGGCAAACCGTGCGCTCACGCAGGCGAATTAGGAAGAGCTTACAACGAGGCGTTGGAGGCGCTGCGATATCGCGGCATAGTGGGTACGGGCGAAGTGATCTACATTGAGGATGTCAGACTGGAAGGAACAACGACATCGTTCCACTACCCATCAGATAAGGAAGAGTCGTTGAACACATACATTGTGAACGGGGATGCGGAACAGGCGCTCCGTCTGCTTGATCAGATCGTCAAGGATATTAGCGGCGAGAAAGGCCGAGTGCACGTCAGGCAAATCCAATACGCGCTCATGAGGCTTCTTAGCAGTCTAGTGGCGACAACGGATCGGATGAATATTGATTTGTCCACCTTGACCGGAGAGAAGAACAACTTATACGGGACGTTGCTGCATAAAGACGATCTGCATGAAGCGGTGCAATGGCTGCGCGGGCTAATCTCGACAATGGCTTCGGGTTTCGGATCGGCCTTCCGCGAGAAGAACAACCGTTACGTCGAGCAAGCGATGGCGATCATATGCAAGGAGCTCGACAAGCCTCTTTCTCTCGTCCAGATCGCTGATCGGCTTCGCCTTAGTCCGTCCTACTTGAGTCGGATATTCAAGGAGAACAGCGGACAATCGTTTTCCGATTATTTGACGCAAGTACGTATGGAGCGAGGCAAGGAGCTGCTTCTCGGTACGGATTTGAAGATCAAGGAGATCGGTGAACAAGTCGGGTATTTGAAAAGCGATTACTTCATCAAGCTGTTCCGCGAATGCATCGGCATGACGCCCGGTGAATATCGAAAAGCACGAAGTGGAACATAGAGGATGTCGATTAACTGTTAATAGAAGCAAAACGGCCGTTCCAAGTGAAAAAGGACCCCTAAGCTTTACCCCACAAAGTGAAGACTAGCTCTGAAGATAACGCCGAGTACTTTGTGGGGGCCCCAAGAGCTCAAACATCTTGTTTGAACCTACCTGATTGTATAAGGGATCAAGTGGTATGGAGGTTCAAGCCAAAACTCGCTGGGGTCCTCTTTTTCACTTTCCACTCCTCTTGTCCACAGTTAATCGACAGCCTCACATAGTAGCTAATTCGTGCGGCATTGCTGTTGCGATACCACAACGATGATAATCATACCAACATCTTGAGGAATGTCATCGGCAAGGGGGCAGTGACATAACCGTGGCATTTCTTTTCCCACCTTTTAAGGCAATACTTCAATCACAGTGCACTGTGCGGTTGTCGCGACACGCATCGCTGGAAAGATTGAAAACGGTTACGAGAGGGGCAAACAGGCATGACCATCAGGAAAATCGGGGTATCGGCCGCAGCGGCCATTGTGTTGGCGGGGGCGGTCGTCGGCTGTTCTTCCAATGACGGGGGAAAGCTGGACAATAAGGGCAGTGGAACGGATCAGAGTACACCCAAGAAGAGTGAGAAAGTATACGTGTACGCTAACTTCGGCAACCTGTCGAACAACAATACGGTTAGCAAGCCGGAAGCGATTGAAGAGGTTAAGAAGGTCGTCATGGACAAAATCGGCATCGAGATCGTCCCGATCATCCCGCCGAAAGGGTCGGAAGCGGACAAATTGAACGTGCTCCTCGGCTCCAATGAACCGCTCGACATCTTCGCCGGCTCGATGGCGACTCACCAAGCGAACGGAGCTGTCCGACCGATTGGCGACTTGTTGGACAAATACGGGAGCAACATCCGTAAGCTATGGCCATCCGATTGGAAGGTGGCTGTGGATGCGCTCACCACAGCGGACGGGAAAATATGGGGAGTAGCGACCGGCGCCCCGGTGGCCGGTAACGGAGTGCTTATCCGCGAAGATTGGCTGAAGAAGCTGAATCTGTCTATGCCGAAGACAATCGACGAATATGAGACCGTACTGAAAGCGTTCAAGGATCAGGACCCGGCAGGCTCTGGTCAGACGATCCCGCTGCTGACGGATCTCCCCTCCCTTCAAGGAGGGTTCGCCGCAGGCTTTATGGATGTAGGTTACGGGAATTATGTCGATAAAGACGGCAAAGTGAAGCCGCCTCAGCTCAACCCGGGTTATCGCGATTTCGTGGCGAAGATGGCGGACTGGTACAAGAAAGGCTACATTTTCAAGGAAGCGTTCTCCTCCAATCGAACCCGCCAAATCGAGCTGGTGAAGCAAAATCGCGTCGCGTCCGGTGTGTTGTGGAATACGGTCGTAACGGCCAACGAATATTTGCTTCGGCAAAACGTACCGGAAGCCAAGTATAGCTTAGCCGCGGATCTGAAAGGCCCGACCGGCAACTTAACGACACTCGGTGGAGTAAGTACAAGCGGCATCATGATTAACAAAAACGCGAAAAATCCGGAAGCGGCGATCAAATTGATTGACTGGGTGCATTCGGATATCGAAAACTACTTCTTGCTGTTCTTCGGCATCGAGGGCAAGCATTGGAAATATACAGACAAGAGTAAGAGAATCATCGAAGGATTGAATACCGACTACATGGGGGACCTGATTCCAGGTTTGTCGTTCGCCTATACGGTGCAGTACGAGAAGAACGATCCCGCGTTTGGACCTCAGTTCGATTTCATCCGCAAATATATAACGAACATGAATCGGGTAAAGAAGTCCAGCTTGGCTGATGTGGAATACAAGTTCGATACGAAAGCGATCAACGACAAGGTGCCGACATCGGGCGACATCACCCGCATGATCGAACAGGAGACGATCAAGTTCATTACCGGGGCAAGGCCAATGGACGAATACAACAAATTTATCGAGGAGCTGAACAAGGCCGGGCTCGACAAGTGGATTGAAGCCTATACCGCAGAGAACAACAAGGTAAAAGGCAAGTAAACACCATATTCCATTGGGGGCGCTGACGTTAGCGCTCCTGTGGATGGAATTGTTGGCTTCACGTAGGAAACGGAGATGGTCAGTCAGTGAATGCAAAGACGTTAACATTGATCCGCAAGCATAAGCTGCATTATGCGCTCGTTATTCCGGGCATGCTGTACTTCCTGGTGTTCCATTAYGGTCCGATGTATGGAGTTATTATTGCGTTCAAGCAAGTGGCACCGTTCGACGGTCTCAGCGGCATTTTTTCCTCGGAGTGGGTGGGACTGAAGCATTTTCACAACTTCGCTGCTTCGTACTACTTCTGGGATATCATGGGGAATACGCTCGCAATTAGTTTGTATCGGATCGTATTCGGTTTCCCCGCTCCGATTGTGTTGGCGTTGCTGATCAATGAGGTGAGGCATGGCGCATTCAAGCGGGTCGTGCAGACGATATCGTATTTGCCGCATTTCTTATCCATGGTCATTGTGGCCGGTCTGCTTACCGCCATGCTTAGCGTCGACGATGGTTTTGTGAAAGGGGTGCTGCAGCAGCTTGGAATTGAGCCGATCCCATTCTTGACCGATCCCGCCTACTTCCGCTCGGTGCTCGTGCTGTCAGGCATATGGAAGGAAGTCGGGTGGAGCACGATCATTTATTTGGCCGCGATTGCCGGTGTCGATCAACAGCTGTACGAAGCAGCGAGAGTCGACGGCGCCGGACGAATCAAGCAAATCTGGCATATTACACTGCCAGGCATTAGCCACATTGCCGTCATTCTGCTCATTCTCTCGATCGGCCATATTATGGATGCCGGATTCGAGCAGGTGTTCTTGCTCTACTCCCCGCCGGTATACGGGGTAGCAGATATTATCGATACGTATGTGTACCGAAAAGGGTTGATCGAAGTCAACTATTCGTTTGCCGCTGCAGTCGGATTGTTCAAGTCCGTAATCGCCTTCATCCTCGTTGTGGGCACCAACTATTTGGCCAAGAAGTTCGGTCAGGAAGGGATCTGGTGACATGGCTGCGCGAATAATCCGAAGACGTCTACATGGCGGTGAAGCTTCATTTCAGGTATTCAACTATGTGCTATTGACCCTGCTGTCGCTTGCATTCATCGCTCCATTCCTGGCGATCGTCTCTACGTCGTTTGTCGGGGAAAGCGAATTGATTCGCAGAGGAAACTTCATCCTCATCCCGGAAAAGCTTGATTTCAGCGCATACCACGTGCTGCTGTCGGAAGGCTCCATGCTGTATCATGCTTACGGCATTACGATTCTGCGGGTCGTCGTTGGCACCTCACTCAATTTGCTCTTTACGGCGATGCTTGCTTATGGCTTGTCCAGGAAGGAGATGCCAGGACGTAATGCATTCATCACCCTCGTGTTTATTACGATGCTGTTCGGCGGGGGGCTCATCCCGACCTATTTGCTGCTGAAATTCATGCACTTGACCAATACGTTCTGGGTCATGATCATTCCAGGTCTCATCAGCGCCTGGAACTTGCTCATCATGAAAAACTTCTTCACGCAAATACCGGAGAGCTTGATCGAATCGGCGACGATTGATGGCGCGAGACCGCTGACTATCCTGACCCGTATCGTATTCCCGCTCAGTATGCCGACCTTCGCAACGATTGGATTGTTCTACGCTGTCGGGCATTGGAATGCTTGGTTCGACGCTACCATCTATATCAATGATTCCAAGCTGATGCCGGTACAGGTGCTGCTGCGACGAATCGTGCTGTCGTTCTCCAGCCAGGATCTCGATGCGGAGATGTTGAATGGGGTAGCGAATAAGCCAACAGCACAAAGCTTGCGGGGAGCTATGATCGTGGTCACTACGCTGCCCATATTGTGTGTTTATCCGTTTTTGCAAAAGCATTTTGTCAAAGGTGTGCTTACCGGTTCGTTGAAAGGATAATCATTTAATCATTCGATCATTCTTAAGGGAGTGGAAAAGAAGATGGAACAAAAAGGTGCGATCGTATTGGATTTGCGTCCTGGTGAAGGGAACCCAAGAAATAGCGAAGGGGCTTTTCTGGATATGCATGACGGGCGAGTCATGTTCGCCTACAGCCGATTTATCGGAGATTCGGCACATGATGACGCCAAAGCCTGCATCGCGGTCCGCTACTCGGATGACGCCGGCGAATCATGGACAGGCGATACGATTATCGCGCAACCGGAAGACCACGACGCGCTCAACATAATGAGCGTCTCGCTCTTGCGGATGAATAATGGCGACATCGGCTTGTTCTATCTGCTACGGTACGGTTGGCACGATATGCGGCTTCACTTGCGTCGGTCGTCCGATGAAGGTGGGACTTGGAGCAATCCTGTCTGCTGCGTGACAGGCATGGGCTATTACGTGACGAATAACGACCGGGTCGTCCGGTTGTCGTCCGGGCGGCTCGTCGTACCTGCGGGTTTGCATCGGATGAAGACGAATGACAAATCTGCCTGGGCTGGATTCGACGGAAGAGCGATCACTTTCTTCTTCTTATCGGACGATGATGGAGCGACTTGGCGCGAGGCCCGGAACTTTGTCTCAATCGGTGTACCTCATTCGAAGAGCGACATGCAGGAGCCGGGCGTCCTCGAGCTTGCGAGCGGGACGTTGTGGGGCTGGGCGCGCACCGACTTGGGTTGCCAGTATGAGACATTCTCCCATGACGGCGGTGAATCGTGGAGCCAACCTGTGCCGTCGGCGTTCACATCGCCTTGCTCTCCCTTGTCTATGAAGCGTAATCCGAATAATGGTGATCTACTCGCGGTATGGAACCCGATTCCGGTGTACAACACCCGACTCTTGGAGAAGCATAGCTGGGGAAGAACACCGCTGATCGGGGCGATCAGCCAGGACGACGGGAAGACGTGGGGTGGTCATTTCGCGATTGAGCGAGAGGAGGATGGCAACGGTTGCTGTTATGTAACGATCCATTTCACCGGCAACGCCGTACTACTCGCTTATTGCGCGGGTGAAGCCGAGGATGGTATCTGCTTGTCGAGGTTGAAAATCCGTAAGATTGCCTTGTCCGAGCTGTAGGCTTGATTGTTGCATGCCATCTCTTTCTGCCCAATCCACCTGGAAATATGATAAACTAGTCCTGTATCCTAATAAAAGGTGGAGAAGCTATGGTACATGCATTCACTATCGAGCCGATCACGTATAATGCTTTCGACAATGAGGCGGAACAAATTGATAAATGTAAGGAATGGGGCTTGCTTTCCGACAAAGCCTCCAAGACCAAGGCATTCTTTTACAAGCGAAATGGACTGAATCTGGCTTGCAGCATTATCGGATATGTCGATACCATGACTGCGGTCATCGAGTTCGACAACAAACAACAGCACTGCATCCACCCCTCGTACCTGAAGGAGATGCAGGCATCCACTTACAGCCAGAAGCTTACGGGGGGAGCGGAAGAATCAGCTGAGTCAGCAGAGATAGCGGGATCGGAACTGGGGACTTCACAATCGGAAGCGCAACCTGAAGCGGCAACCCCGATTGAAAAGCCCAAGGCGGCAAAGTCTAAGGACGAAGAGTCCGAGGTCGACGAGCCGTCGTCCAAAGCACCCGCCAAGAAGGGGAAAGCGGCCAAGGTCCAGCTTCCTGAGGAGAAGGTCAAGATGATCGCTACCGTAAAAGAATTCACAACGGTGCCCAATCATTTCGCCGATGAGGACGATGAAGTGATCATCTATGAAGCGRTTTCCCTTGTGGAGCCTTATGTCGAGCTTGGTGAAGCCTGGTCCAGCCATAGCACGACGATTAAGAAAATAGAGCTGGAAGTCGGCGATAYGATCACATTCGATGCGAAGATTGTGGCGAAGAAGCTTACCAAGCATCCAGTCCCTTACAAAATCAACAATCCCTCGAAAATACAAAAGCAAACATGAAAATGAGATGACGAAGAGAGGCATGAGAAGGTCGCAACCTGCCGACATACTCATGCCTCTTTCTTTTCAACTATGGCAGGTTGCCAAAACTCAGTCTCCGCGATACTTATAAATGCGCAGCACTGGAAGATTGTCTCTTCTTCGAATCAAGCCTGCTCGTTCCAACGAACATCACTGTTACCAAACCTATAATGCCGATACAAATGCTAAGGATAAACCCGTGATTTATAGCTGTTCCAAGCGCCTGTTGAAGAAACGTTCGGATTTGCGGATCTATTTGATCTCCTGCACGCATGAGCAGCTCCGGATTAGCTAAAGTATTGATTTTATCATTCGGAATACCGACTTTAGCAGCTCCATCGGTAATAAGCCTATGCAGGTTGTTATTCACAATCGTTGCCATAATGGAAGCCCCCATAATACCGCCAATACTGCGCCAGAAGCCAACAATGGAAGAACTGACGCCCATATATCGGGGATCAACATTCGCAGCAACCGCGCTCTGTGCAACACTCATCAATGGTCCAACGGCACCAACACCAAGTAATATCATAAGGGCAATCATATACCCGCTAGAAGCATCCGTGCTGACGATAGAAAGCAGCGAGGCTACAACGATCGTCATCAGCATACTGATCAGCATGAGTGTACGGAAAGCGAATTTGGACTGTAAGAAACCAAACAGAATAGCTCCAGCAATTAGTGAAGCCATCATAGGCGTCAATACGCTGTTGGAGTTAGCATGCCCGAGTACCCCGACTGAGAAGCTAGGCAGATATGTAATCGCCGAGAACATAAGAACACCTTGGCAGAAACAAATGATGCTTGTTCCCAACACCATCTTATTCTTGAATATGGTTAGCGGAAGGACAGGTTCAGTCGCTCGCAGCTCTACCAGTATGAATAAAGTACCGATTACAGCTGCTGTTGCGAACAAGCTAATTTCCTGCCAAGAGCTCCAAGCGTAATCTTTGCCACCCCATTCAAGCGCAAGCATTAACGAAACGGTTGTCATGATAAGAAATAGCGTTCCCAAATAATCGATTTTTGGTTTGCGCTCGGAACGGGTTTCCTTCAAGGCAATCATCAATATGATCATAGAGGCCAAGCCGATCGGAACGTTAATGTAGAAATTCCATCTCCAACCCAAATGCTCCGCTATAAAACTGCCCAACTGTGGACCCGCAACGGAAGAAAGACCGAAGATCGCTCCGAATACACCTGACATCTTCGCTGCATCCTTAGGATCGCTGAATATCGTATAAATAATGGTGAAGCTGATCGGAAACAAGGCACCAGAGCCAATCCCTTGAATGACCCGAAACCAGATGAGCTGATCGGCGCTCTGAGCAACTCCACATAACGCAGAACCGATTAGGAACATCCCGATTCCGATCATGTAGAACAACTTTCGCCCGAACAAATCGGACATTTTACCAAACACTAGCATGGTGCTTGTTGACGCTAGCATATAGGCGGTAAATACCCAGCTTATTTTATCAAAAACGTTAAAGTCCTCACTTAGTTTGTTGATGCAGGAAGCAACGATCGTATTATCCAGGGATGACATTAATAAGCCAAGTGCCATCGCAAGAATGATGAGTCCCTTATTGGACCTCGCTAAGTTCATGCTAATTCCTCTCTCTTTGTACGAATTGGTTCCATACTTGCCAATCCTTCTTGGATCGCTTCCAGCTTGGCGTAATATTCTTTGATCCCAATCTGAATGCATATGATCTGTGCTGGATGCATCTCCGCTTTATAGAGCGAATACTTCTCATTTAACTGCTCCAATTGCTTCTGTGCTTGCTGTTGTACTTGCTTCAACCACGCGATAATCTGGTCATCCCCCACATATTTACCAAAGAAAAGCTTCATCAGAAAATCCGACTTTATGGAATCCGACTCCAATGGACTCTGCAAATAGGTGTAGAACTGGCTTCTCCCGCTCTCCGTTATAGTAAATACGTTTTTATTCGGCTTCCCTTCCTGGAGCACACTTTCCTTCGTTAACAATCCCTCCTTCTCCATACGTTGGAGCATGGGATAAATCGTTCCGTAGCTTGAGCTGTAGAAATAAGAGAAAAGCTCCTCGAAGGATTGCTTGATTTCATAACCTGATAACGAACGATTCATAAGCATGCCTAGAATAACATCCTGACTGTTCATAAAGCACCTCTCTTTCATTTATCACAATATGACAAATAGTAATATATCACTCCAGCATATATCGAGTCAATATATAATCGGCAAGGTTGAGCTCACAAAGTTTTCTTTCTTGGATAGCTAAACTATCGGACGACCATAGCCGATAAACATAGGGTACCTTTGTTCTTAGCATCGATTATATAAGAGAAGGGATTGGACTTCATTGATGGACACAGGCTTACAAACATCCGGTAAATCCGGGCGTGCTCAGGGACGCATACGTCGCGCTGTCGTGCAGCTCGTACTGATCTTAACTATGATTATTGGGCCAGGAGCTACAGGAGCATTCGCCGCTGATGAAATATCACGGTTGGTGCTGTCGAAGAACGAGGTTTCCATATCAGTTGGGGACTCCACCAGCTTAACGGCTACGGCCATCTACGTTAGTGGTGCAACGTCGGATGCGACGATTAAGACGGAATGGAATTCTAGCGACCAAGCCGTCGCTACCGTATATTCCGGGACGATCTCGGCCAAGGCAGAAGGAACTGCGATTATTACTGCTACCTATATGGGCAAGACCCAAGTTGTGAATGTGAGCGTCGTCAAGAAGGTTCGCAGCTTGACCAAGAACAAACAAAGCTTGACGCTTCGGGTCGGCTCGTTCGATGATATTACGTTGAGTGCGTCCTATACGGATGGCTCGGTCGGGGACGTAACGACCAAGGCCGAATGGAGCACCGACAATGAACTTGTCGCGGACGTTATTAACGGGAAGGTCACGGCCAAAGGCTCTGGCGAAACGGTCATAACGGCCAAATACGGAGGCAAGACAGTTACGGTTCCTGTAGCGGTTGACGTTGTCCGCCGCTTGGATCCTAACAAGGATAGCATTGACTTGCGCATCAAGGGATTCGATAAGATTGAACTGATCGGGATGTTCGAGGACGGGAAGACTCAGGATGTGGCTGACAAGGCGGAGTGGTCTTCCGATAAACCTGGGGTTGCTGACGCAATCAAGGGAACGATTACCGCTTATGGAGCGGGTCAAGCTACGATCACAGCCCGCTATGGCGGCAAATCGGCAACGATTATCGTCAATGTAGAGACAGTGCGGAAGCTGGAGGCGGACAAGACGGACTTGTTCCTCAAACCGGATGGTTCGTACCAGCTCAAGCTGGATGCTACATATGCGGATAACAAAACCGAAACCGTTACTTCCAAGGCAACATGGAAGAGCAGTGACGAAGCGATTGTAGAGATCGATAATGGGCTCGTGCTGGCGAATTCGATTGGACAAGCCACGATCACAGCTTCTTACGGGAACAAGACGGTTACCATAACGGTCGATTCCGGAGTAGCGAGGAAGCTGGAAGCGAATAAGACTGATCTTCAGCTACGCCGCAACGAAACTGAGCCTGTTATCTTGACCGCCACTTATGCCGATGGCAAGACCGAGGACGTAACTAGCAAGGCGGACTGGTTCTCCGACAATGAGAGCGTAGCTTACGTATCCAAGGGCACAATTCGGACTTATAGCAAGGGTGAAGCGGTCATTACGGCCCAGTACGGAGATAAGACTGTAACGATCCCCGTGCGGGTTGATACCGCGCAAGTGTTGAAGACAGATGTATCCAGACTGGATTTGCGAGCGGGCGACTCCAAGAGGATTAAGTTGACCGTTACTTATGCAGATGGCTCGACGGAAGATGTTACGCAGCTTGCTGATTGGAGCTCAGATAACAGCAAAGCGGCCAGCGTGCACAAAGGCGATGTCAAGGCGATTGGCACCGGAACGGCTGTCATTACAGCTGAGTATGGGGACAAGTCGGTCACTGTTACGGCCAATGTAGAAATTGCCAAGAAACTGGAAGTCGACAAAAGCGATGTGTTCCTCAAAGCGAATGGGACGGCACAGTTGACACTGACAGCGACATATGCAGATGGCAAACCGATTGATGTGACATCGAAGGCTGAGTGGAGCTCAGACGACCGGGATATCGCGGATATCACGTCGGATGGTAAAATCACTGCGTATCAGAACGGTCAGGCGACTATAACCGCTTCTTATGGAGCGAAGACTGTGAATGTCACGGTTGACGTAAGCGTAGCCCGGAAGCTGGATGTTGATAAGAAGTCGGTCTCCTTACGTAAAGGCGACACTTCTAACCTCAAAGTAACGGCGACTTATGCCAATGGAACGTCCGAGGACGTCACGAGCACGGTCGATTGGAGCTCGGACAACGAGCTTGTAGCTACAGCACGTAAAGGAACGGTTCGTGCGCTTGATTCGGGTTCGACTCGTGTGACGGCCAAGTTCGGCGACAAAGTCGTCACCACAACCGTCGATGTCGATCCCGCTACTAAGCTGGAAGCTGACCAACTCAAGTTCGAAATCCAGCCAAGCGATATCGTGAGAGTGAAGTTGACGGCGACTTATGCCGACGAGACTACCGAGGATGTAACCGATAAGGCGGAATGGACGACGAGTAACAGCGCGTTCGCTACCGTAAACGACGGAGTCATTACTGCAGTCGAGCGTGGAGAAGTAACGATCACGGCCAAGTATGGCAAGAAGTCGGTCAAGATCGTCGTTAGCGTAGGGAAGCTGGATACGTTGACGATTAGCGAGAAAACCTTAGTGATGAAGGAAGACGACCGCAAGCAGCTCACGCTAATTGCCAAATACAAGGACGGCACGACGAAGGATGTAACGGATACGGCTGAATGGTCAACCTCATCGGCCACAATTGCCGAAGTATCGAATGGGTTGGTTACCGCGGTTGGAACCGGTAAGGCAACCATCGCAGCCAAGTTCGGTGAGAAAGTGGTCACGACATCGGCCCAGATCGAGGTAGCGGATAAGCTAACAGCGACTTACCGCAGCCTGATCATGCAGAAAGGGCAGAGCTTGCAAGTAGGGCTTACGGCCACATATGCTGATGGTACGACGGAAGATGTAACGGGTAAGGCAACTTGGTCCATCTCGTCCAGTAAGATTGCCGAAGTGGAGAATGGCCTTGTAACGTCAATAGATCGTGGGAAGACGTCTCTAACCGCGAAATACGGAACGAAGACGATTAACATACCGGTGGAAGTAGATTACGCCGTGAAGTTAACCGCGAATGAGAAAGCGTTCGATCTGCAATCGGGAGCATCCGCCCAGATCAAGGTTACTGCGACGTTCTCAGACGGGACTACACGTGATGTAACGAACGAAACGGAATGGACTAGCCGGTCATTCAAAGTTGCAGATGTCTCGGCAACCGGCCTGCTCACCGCGGCAAGCTACGGCAAAACGACGATCACCGCCAAATTCGGCGGCAAATCGTTATCCATTCCCGTTGAAGTGGATACGCTGAAGTATTTGAAATCCAGTGTCAAAACAATCGAGCTTACAGCTGGTAAAAGCTCTGTTGTCGTTCTGACCGCCACTTATAAGAATGGCGTGGAAGGTAACGTGAGCCCTAAGGCGGAGTGGAAAAGCTCAAAAGATACCGTCGCTGATGTGAAGGACGGAACGATCACGGCTTACGAGAAAGGCACGGCATCGATCACGGCCAAATTCGGCGGTAAGAGTGTGACGATTCGAGTGATCGTGAAGTAAGAGACTTAAGCAGCTTGGTTGCGTATAAACTAGGAAACACCTTTCCCATGGAAGATTGCCTTCACTGGGAAAGGTGTTTTGTTGTTTACTCGGTCTCCAGCCGCTCTGCTTGCAGCCGAGCCACTTCATCCTCGATCTGGCTGACCTCAATTCGCGCGAACAATGGCACCGGCGATACCAACGTCTCACCTGAACGGATTTCGATGTAGCTCCAGACTGGCTCGGCGATTCCGAGAAACGATCGGATTCTCCCGCAGGCGAAGGGCAAGAACGGCTCGAGCAGATTGGACAGGTTGGCAATGATCTGCACGCACGTATACAATGTATCTCTGCAATCGGCGGGGTCATCCTTCAGTTGGGACCAGGGCTTGCGCTCATCGAAGTACTTATTCGAACTCCGTACAAAGGTGAATACGGTCTCTAGTGCTTCTTTCAACTTGCTTTCCTCAATAAGCTGCCCCACATGAACGTACAGGTCATTCAATTGATCTCGAATCGTCACATCCACATGTGCGTCAGGTATGCAGCTATCGAACGATTTGACCAGGAACATCAGGTTCCGGTTGACGAAGTTGCCGAATGCTCCTAGAAGCTCACTGTTGTGGCTGTAGATGAACTCCCTCCAGGAGAAATCGGTATCCCGCTTTTCCGGCCCGTTAATGGTTAGGAAGTACCTCACGGAATCGGGATCGTAATGCTCCAGCACATAGGGCACCCACACGGCCCAGTTGCGGCTCGTTGAGAACTTCCTTCCCTCCAATGTCAAATATTCACTCGACACGATGCGATCCGGCAAGTGAAGCTTGCCCTCACCCAACAGGATGGCTGGCCAGATCAGGGTGTGAAAAGGGATGTTATCCTTCCCATGCACATAATAAGCGGTTACGCCTTCCGACCAAAATGGCTCCCAGTCTTTGCCGTTGTCACGCGCCCACTGCTTGCTAGCCGTCCAATAGCCGCAGACCGCTTCCATCCATACGTATATTTTTTTGCCTTCGAAGCCTTCGATTGGAACTTTAACGCCCCAAGGAAGATCCCGGGTGACAGCACGATCATGCAATCCTTCGTCCAAATACCTGCGCGTCAAATGCTCCGCATTCTCTCTCCAACCAACCGCCTGCTTGAGGGTACGATCCAGTACTTCCTGAAGCTTAGACAACGCAAGAAAAAAGTGCTCCGTATGCCGGGTGGTCGGACTGTTGCCGCACAGCTTGCACGTCTTGTCAATCAGATCGACCGGGTCGAGCAGGGCCGAGCAACCATCGCATTGATCTCCCCGTGCTGCTTGACCGCAGTGAGGACACTGACCCTCCACATAACGGTCGGGAAGGAATCGGTCACAAGTCTCACAATACGTCTGCTCCACGGACTTCCGGTATAAGCTCCCGTTCTCCACCAACTGAACGAATAACTGCTGTACCGCTTCGTGGTGGAACGGATCGTCTGTCCGGGTGTAGAGGTCATAGGAGAACCCCAGCTTTTCGAAGCATTGAACAAACTCTTGATGGTAGCGATCAGCAATTACACGGGGAGACACACCCTCTCGTTCGGCTTGGATCGCAATCGGCGTACCATGGCAATCGCTTCCCGATACGTACAGCACCTCTTCACCTTTAACCCGATAATACCGAGCCAGAATATCTCCCGGCAGCAAACTTGCCACCCGGCCCAAATGCAGCGATCCGTTCGCATACGGCCACGCCCCGCCAATAAAAATAGTCATGTGGTTCATCCTCCTAATGTGTATGGAAACAACAAAAAAAGCCCCCGTCCCCAGAAAGGACGAGAGCTGTATGCTCACGTGTTACCACCTCAATTCGCTCATGCCTCGCAGCATGAACCTCTTCAAGTACGACGTTTGCCTAAGAAGGCAGACGGTTATACTCTAGCTCTATAACGGGAGCGCCCGTTGCAGCCTACTTCCTGTTTGATTCAGGGTTCGATGCACAGCTTAGAGACCATGTTCGTCGGACGTTTCTTTACTCCTTTTCACCTGCCGGAGCTCTCTGTACAAAGAAAGGATCCCACTACTCTTTCTCTTCGTCGCATTTGTGTGTATTTCATTAATATCCTATTATATCCAGCTTCAGCGTGATGTGCAAGGGTGCACTTCACCAACTGCTGCAATTGTACCAATGCTGCCATATCCGACTCATCCCCGATGATGACGTCATTAGGCGATTATGGTACGATAGAACAATAATGCTCGTATAGTTGCTTAAGCAGAATGGATGCTGACTCGACGTCAGCTGGAATACGGATGGAGGAGTGAACCGACAATGAGCGAATTGAATAGCGTCTTAGAACGGGCGGTTGCAGGTGAGCGGCTTAGCTTAGAGGATGGACTGGAGCTGTACGCTTCGAACGAAATCGAGAAGATCGGCCACGCCGCCAATCAGATTATGAAGAAATGGCATCCGGACCCGATTACGACTTTTGTTATCGGCCGCAATGTGAATTATACGAATATATGCGATGTGTATTGCCGGTTTTGTGCATTCTACAGACCACCTGGGTCCAAAGAAGGGTACGTACTGCCGGATGAAGTGATTTTCAAGAAAATTCAGGAAACAATTGATGTAGGTGGAACCGAGATTCTCATGCAGGGCGGAACGAATCCGGACTTGCCGTTCAGCTATTATACGAATTTGTTGAGGGAAATTAAGAAGCGGTTCCAGATTACGATGCACTCGTTCTCTCCGGCAGAAATTTGGAAGATGAAGGACGTCTCTGAGGGGTTATCCCTGGAAGAGGTCATCCGCCAGTTGCACGAAGCGGGTCTGGATTCACTGCCTGGCGGCGGCGCGGAAATTCTGGATGACCGGACCCGCCGGAAGATTAGCCGGCAGAAGGGCTCGTGGACCGAGTGGATCGAAGTGATGACAACGGCCCACAAGATCGGGATGAACACGACGGGCACGATGGTGATCGGCTTCGGTGAATCGATGGAGGAGCGAGTGCTGCACATGCTTCGCATCCGTGATGCACAGGATGAATGCATCCGCAATGGCTATCCGTCGAAGGGCTTCCTCGCATTCATCCCGTGGACGTTCCAACCGGACAACACGAACTTGAAGGGCGAGAAGCTAGGCCCGGCGGAATACCTCAAGACGTTGGCGATCAGCCGACTTATGTTCGACAACATCCCGAACTTCCAATCGTCTTGGGTGACGATGGGACCGGAAGTCGGCAAGCTCTCGCTGTCGTATGGTTGCAACGATTTTGGCAGTACGATGATCGAAGAGAACGTAGTATCGGCGGCGGGAACAACGCACAAGGTGACGATCACCTCGACGTTGCAACTGATCCGCGAAGCGGGTAAGATTCCGGCGCAGCGCAACACGCGCTACGATATATTGAAAGTGTTCGACGACGAGAATGCCTCGGTGGACAAAGATTTCGTCATGCAGAACTAATTGTATAATGATGACATACATGAGCCTGAAGCGGAGTGAATTCCCGTTTCAGGCTTTTTCAACTAATTAGCTAGAACATACGTACGAATCCTGCAAAAGTACATGATTTTTGATCCGTTTGTATCCAAAAGTGGACAGGGGGGGGAGAAAATCCTGCACTATTGCATCATTTCGGAATTCGAAGAGGCCTCATGGAAGACGTAACGCCTTATTAATGCCACATTCCCGCTCTCTCATTTGTTTCTGAGAATGTCGCCACTAGGAGCGATCATTGAACCTTCACAGCAAACGCATATAGTGCGTTGCCTTTTCGCCATTCCGCGTGTATGGAGTACAAGTAGGTGCCTTTCTCAGCGGGTAGTTTGAACGTTTTCGACTTCAACTCCACTTGGCTGATTTCGTCACGACCTTCCCATTGAGACAAAACCATTTTTTTCGGGTTGCTGCCGAAGGATAGTTTCAGTTCAGTCCCGGGAGGGAGAACAGCTGCATCTTCGTCGATCTTCACCATGTCAGATGGACCCGGTGAATCGGCAATGACATGTCCGGCTAAGAACCTCCAACTGTACCCGCCGCGTTCAACGTGAACCTCCTGCTTCCCAGCCTTGATGGTAAGCATAGGAGGGCGATCACCACAGCCGGCAACGAGCAGGAGCATAAGCAAAGAGACAAACAGAAGAGCAAGTCCGAACGTTTTTGTCATAACCTGACACCGCCATTTCAAATGGTAACTAACGGGAGGATTCTATGATGGATAGACGTGACGGACTTGCTGTAGGTTGCAGTTATGTAGTGTGGTCTTCGTGCGAAAAGGGGAGCTCAGTCTTTCCTGCGCCCGATGTACAGAATATGCGAGGAAGTAGCTAGCAGATAAGGGCTTGCAGCAGACTCCAGAACCCAATTCATCACTTGTTCATACTCTTCTTCTCCGCGTGATCTCCAATAGTCCCACTGCTCAGGCTTCATCGCACCAGCGATGCTGCCGGAACTGATCAACTGGGACTGCTCGAACCCATGCGCTTCCATGAATGGTGCGATGTCTTCGATGTTGTAGTAATATGCACCGGTAAAGCGGCCGGTATCGCTATGGTCGAACGTTCCGGTGTCCAGGAATCGAGAGATGCCGGCGACCGTGTTGTTCGGCTTCCAGTGCTCGGGATAGAGTAACGAGGTCGTCAGAAACCGAAGCTTGGACATGAACGCCACGAATACAGGCGCACCGGGCTTCGTCACCCGATGTAGCTCTTGAATTGCTCGGACTCGGTCTGATTCGGTCTGCAGGTGATACATCGGACCGAGCATAAGCGAACCGTCGAACTGCTCGTCGCCGAACCGGCTCAAGTTCCGTGCGTCTGCGGGATAGAAGCCTTGGAAGCGATTCGCCAGCTGCAGCTCCTGCGCCTTGCTGCTTGCCTGCTCCACGAGACGGGGGGTCAAGTCCGTTAAGGTCAGATCGTACCCCAATGCGGCCAACTGCATGGCGTATTTCCCCGGACCAGCCCCGTTATCTAGCACGTGGCCGGACGACGGCAAATACTTGCGTATGTAATGGCTGTTCACAAGAAACTCAATAGGTTCGCGATCAAGCCGTCCCCACTCGTCGAACTGGTTATAATACTGAATGATGGATTCCATACAAGTCCCCTCTTCTAGAAAGTAATTTCTCGCTATTATATCTGAATAGAGCGAAAAATCAACTTATTTTTATTTGGGTTAGAGGGGGCTATTCTTTCTGCTGATAGAAGAGTGTTCCGTCTGGTTGATGCTCGGCATAAAATACATGCTCGGGATTCAAGTTCTGTAGCTTGCGTCTCAACCAGTTATGGTCCAGACCCAAATTCGTCAAGTTTTTTTCCATAATCCGACCGTCCACGATCAGTTCTGTTGGGAGATTGTTCAGAGGCTGAACAGGCAAGTTCATGTCTTTGCGGGTTGGCGATTGCTCTTCCTGATTTTTCAGCAGGCTCAGCTTCCCATTAGGCTCCATAATGGCGTAATCCACTTCCTTGATCGAGAAGGTACCTCGTTCCCGAAGCAGCATATTGAGGTCATCCAGATTCATTCTTAATCGGCTGATGGCCTTTTCCTGAAGAAGCCCATTCTTAATAACGATAGTAGGTTGACCGTCGATGGCGACGCGCAAACTTGAAAATTTCAGACTGATATATCCAACCGCTATTGTAAGCAAAGCCCACCAGATCAAGCTAATGAAACCGTTCCAATAGGGGGTTTCACTTTCACTTGCTATGTCAGCCGCGATACCGCCGATTGTAATCCCAGTTACATAGTTGAAAAAAGTAAGTTGACTCATTTGCTTCTTGCCCATAATCCGGGTCATGACCAGCAACGCTATAAAGGCGCCCGTGCTTCGCATAATCATTTCGACAAAATTAACGTTGCCCATAAACGGAAATCCCCTTCCTCTTCCGGGAAATTTCAATACGAGAGGTTCATTGGAATCTAGTATATCCTTGTTAATCCAAGATGAACCGAACTCGGAGACCCAGTAGGGGCATTAGGATAACTTAGCTGAGGAGTTATACGATTCAGCGTAATCGCGGCTTCTCCGCGATCAGAAATCGATAGCCGCCTTCGTAGGCTTCTTGCTGCAGCACATGGCCGTACTTATCCGCCCACGTCCCATCGAGCCAATCTTCGCTTAGCCGCTTCACCAGCGGTTGTAGCACTTCTGCTGGCGCTTTCGCGAGCGGCGATGTGTTGGCTTGAAACGCCGCATCCAGATACAGGGCTGGCCGCCTCCAGGCGGACAAGAAGAATCCGTCCTCGATGTCGTGTGGGACGAGAAACGGCACGACGCGCACGGTATCCGCCGAGAGGAGCAGCCCGTCAGCCAGCAGTCCCGTGACCTCTGCGATCGGCTTGTATACCGGATACGAACGCTCGAGAATGGGCGCCAAGTAATCGCGGAACCAGCAATCGTCGGAGCAGAGCCTTGGGTCTGCGGCGAAGATCACGATACGTCCGCCGGGCTTCAGCACCCGGCTCATCTCGCGGAAACCGGCCGCCAAGTCCGTGAAATGATGTGTAGCCAATGTGGAAATGACCGCATCCGCACAGCAGTCCGCTAACGGCAGTGCTTCTGCCGTGCCTTCCAGCCAGTGCAGATTAGCGTGGCGGTTCCCTTGTGCGCGCATGACTTGTGACGGCTCAACAGCTGTCACCTGATAGCCTCGTTCGGCGAGCGTACAGCTGTAGTTACCGGTGCCGGCACCAACATCTACGATCGTCGCACCGACGGGAAGCTCTAGTGCGTCTATCAGGTGCTGCACGATTCTTGGGTCGGCGTGGCGGGTGGAGCGATAGGTCGTACCGATAGTATCATAGTGGGCTACTGGCTTGTTCATTGCGTTTCATCTCCAATTATATTTTTTGACCATCATAACAACTTTCCCTATTCGCATCCATCCTTTTCTTTTGCGACGAGTGGTCAACAAGATCATTGTACGAGTCTATCAAGTGTGCTACACTCTCATCACTTGCAAGAGAAGGCCTTGATCCGAGTATAGGGGAAATCAGCAGCTCCAGCAGGGGCCGGAGAGTCAGGTGGACGTATGATTATTCATAAAAACGGTTGGGTGCATCGGCAACTGCGCCGGGTAACAGATGCGCTGGCGAAGGCCGAGGAGCAGCAAAAACTATATCGGATCGCACTCGAAAGCGCCTATGAGGGCATTGTTGTGGCTGATCGGAATGGATATGTGTTGGATGTGAACGTGACCTACGCTTCCTTTATCGAGCGGGAAAGAGCGGAGCTGATCGGGAAGCACGTAACCGAGGTGATCGAGAATACAAGGCTGCACATCATCGCCAAGACAGGGAAGGCTGAATTCGGGGAGCTGCAAAAAATACGCGGACACTGGATGATCGCGAACCGGATTCCCGTATTTAGCGAGGGCGAGCTGATTGCCGTTGTAGGCAAAATCATGTTCCAAGACATCGACAAGCTGTTTGAGATGAATGCGAAATACAAGGAGATCAAATCTTTTCTGCGATCCAGTGAGCAGATTGAACGGCCTGCTTTTGCAGCCAAGTATCGGTTGCATCACATTACGGCTGTCAGCCGTACGATGACTGAATTGAAGTCGATGGCGGAGAAAGTGGCGGGTTCGAACAGTACGGTACTCCTCACGGGTGAAAGCGGGACAGGCAAGGAGTTGTTCGCCCATGCGATCCATCAGTTGAGCGGAAGATTCTATGGACCGTTCGTAACTGTCAATTGTGCAGCTGTACCGGAGACGCTGTTCGAGTCGGAGATGTTCGGGTACAAGGAAGGTTCCTTCACGGGGGCTAAGAAGTCAGGCAAACCTGGGAAGTTCGCGCTGGCGCACAAAGGGACGATCTTCCTCGACGAGATCGGGGAGCTATCACTCGGCATGCAGGCCAAGCTGCTCCGGGTGCTGCAGGAGAAGGAGATTGAGCCGGTGGGTGGTACGCCTGAAGCGGTAGACATTCGGGTTATCGTCGCGACGAACCGCAGTCTTGAGCGGATGGTAGAAGAGGGGACATTTCGACGCGACCTGTATTATCGGTTGCACGTAGTCGAGCTCTCGATCCCGCCTCTGAGGGAAAGGCCGGAAGACATTCCGCCATTGTGCAAAGAGCTGCTGCATGACATACAGCCGACTGTACCGGGCAACGATGGCGCGGTCACGATTGCACCGGGTGTGATGAAGCTGCTCACAGCCTATGATTGGCCGGGCAATGTGCGGGAGCTGCGCAATGTGCTTGAACGTGCGTTATTCATGATGGACGGACGACGGATCACGGTGGCCGATCTGCCCGTTCACTTGCAGCAGCTAGCTACTGGAGGAAATGGCGGTAGCGCTAGTGAGCGAGGAAGCGAAAGTCGAAATTGGAGTCGAAAGGTAGGAACTTCATCGGATTCGGATGAGGGGCGAGAAGCTCATGCAAGCCAAGATGGCCACGAAAGTCGTGAGGTTCGCGAAAGTCATGCAGTAGTAAGGATAACGGATGGTCACGAGTTGCCGAAGTCTGAAGAAGAGGCTGGTACCCTTAGAGAAGCAATTGAGCGGTTGGAACAGCAGTGGATTGAACGCGCGCTCCATGAAGCAAACGGTGATAAGTTGGCGGCGGCGCACAAGCTGGGGCTGAGCAAGTCGGCGCTTTACGCCAAGCTATACAAATTCAAGTAGAAGATCAAGCAATGCTGCTCTGTCCGTGATGACAAAAGTGAATTCGGACCAGACAGCACGGTTGTTGTTATAACGAGATCGTTCTACGGAGTAACGGACACAGGATCCGCAATTCGCTTCCAAAACGCCATATTCCACCCGCTTGCGGACACAGGATCCTTTATTGGCAGTGAAACGGCAGAAATCGGCTCCGTTTCGTGTGAATAACGGAACCTCTGTCCGTTAAACATCCAAAAGGGCATCCAAGACGGATATAACGGATCTACGGTCCGATCATAAACAGGGGCCTCGTTGTGCCCTCATCAACACACGTCTAATGTGTTATTCAACGATCTCTGTGAACACGGATATGAGCCTCGGATTCCGGATTACAGGAATTCAAATTCCTGTACACTGGAATCCGGTGGATCGACTAAGGCTGTAACTGACTAAAGAAAAAAAGTTCAAATCTGCTCGAAAGCCGCCAACCCTGTTTACTGGCGGCTTTTCGACGTCTAATCCCCCAGATTATCCCAAGATAACCGCGTCTCTGAGAAAGTTGGCACGATTTTTGCTTAATAGAGAAGTATCACCCTATCGAGGAGGCATGGTCTAACGATGAAGCCGATTTTAACTTCTTTCCAACAAGCAGTAAGCGATATTAAGGATGGCATGACGATTATGGTAGGTGGCTTCGGTCTTTCCGGAATTCCGGAAAATCTGATTGTGGCGCTCGCAGACTCTGGTGTGAAGGACCTCACAGTCATTTCCAATAATTGCGGGATCGATGACTGGGGGCTTGGTCTGCTGCTGCGCAATCGTCAGATTCGGAAGATGATCGGTTCTTATGTTGGCGAGAACAAGGAGTTCGAGCGGCAGGTGCTGGCGGGTGAGATCGAGATTGAGATCGTTCCGCAAGGTACGTTGGCCGAGCGAATTCGTGCTGGCGGTGCAGGAATTCCAGCGTTCTACACGCCAGCTGGGGTAGGAACACCTGTGGCCGAAGGACGCGAGGTGCGGGAATTCGCAGGCAAGAGCTACTTGCTGGAGCATGCGCTTAAGGCGGACTTCAGTCTGGTGCGGGCGCTGAAGGGTGATCGCATGGGCAATCTGATTTACAACTATACCGCACGAAACTTCAACTCTATGATCGCCGCTGCAGGTGCAATTACGATTGCCGAGATTGAGCAGCTCGTCGAAGTAGGGGAGCTTCCACCTAATCACGTTCACACGCCCGGCGTCTATGTGCAGAAGCTGATCGTAGGTCAACAAGTGAAGCGAATCGAGCGGCTGACAACGTCAGCTCCTAAGCCAGCTCAACCGGCCGCTACAGGCAGCTCGGTCCCAGCACCGCTTCAAGACGAGAAAGCCGCTGTCCGCGAGAAGATCGCAAGACGGGCTGCAGCAGAAATTCATGACGGCTCCTATGTCAACCTGGGTATCGGGATGCCGACGTTGATCGCCAACTACATCCCTGAGGGACGCCAAATTGTGCTTCAGTCCGAGAACGGCCTGCTCGGAATCGGTCCTTATCCGGCTCCGGAGGATGCGAACGCCGACCTGATCAATGCCGGGAAGGAAACAATCTCGTTAATACCGGGAGCGGCTTTGTTCGATAGCGCAGAATCATTCGCGATGATACGCGGGGGTCATATCGACATTGCGATTCTGGGAGGAATGGAAGTATCGGAGCGGGGCGATCTTGCTAATTGGATGATTCCCGGACAGATGATCAAAGGGATGGGCGGGGCCATGGACCTCGTTCACGGGGCCAAACGAATTCTCGTCATTATGGAACATGCAGCCAAGAACGGGCAGCCCAAAATTTTACGAGACTGCAAGCTGCCCTTGACTGGCGTTGGTGTCGTCCATCGAATCATTACAGAGCGCGCTGTTATCGATGTGACCGCAGACGGACTTGTGTTGGTGGAAACGGCTGTAGGCTATACCCCGGAACAAATTCAAGCGACCGTCGAGCCGCGATTGATTATTAGTCCTGATTTGCGAGCAGAAGCCTATTAAGAGGTTGTGGAAGGAGGAGGCAAAGCCCATGCACATGCCCAAAGTGGCGGTTATTACCGGTGCGGCTGGAGGGATTGGATTCGCTATTGCGGAAGCTTTCGCGGCTAACGGGGCTGTGGTAGTGTTATGCGATCGAAACGAGTCGAAGGTTATTGAAGCGGCTGGCCGTTTAACGGAGCAAGGTCATTCAAGTATGGCTCTAGCGTTTGATGTGACGGAGGAGGAACAGTTGAAGCAGGCGATCGATCGTGTTGCGTCCCAATTCGGCCGCTTGGATGTGTGGGTGAACAATGCAGGTGTACAGCATGTCGCGGCAATCGAGGACCTCCCTACAGACGTATATGAACGGATGATCCGCCTTATGCTCGTCGCGCCTTTTATGGCTATCAAGCACGTTTTTCCACAGATGAAACAGCAGCGCTTCGGACGTATTCTGAACATCGCCTCGATTAACGGACTGGTCGGGTTCTCAGGGAAAGCGGCTTACAACAGCGCGAAGCATGGAGTGATTGGGTTAACGAAAGTAGCCGCGTTGGAAGGAGCCGAGCACGGAATTACGGTGAATGCCCTGTGTCCCGGTTATGTCGATACGCAGCTTGTCCGCAACCAGTTGGCGGATTTGGCTAGTAACCGTGGAGTACCGCTGGAGAAAGTGTTAGAAGAAGTCATATACCCGCTTGTTCCGCAAAAAAGACTATTGAGTACGAGAGAAGTGGCTGATTATGCGGTGTTTTTGGCGAGCGAGAAGGCTGGGGGCGTCACAGGTCAAGCGGTTGTTATTGATGGCGGCTATACAGCCCAGTAGATGAGGGAGGCGGAACACACGATGATAGTAAAAGCTGCCGTACTTGGCTCTGGAACGATGGGGCATGGAATAGCTCAACTGTTCGCGGCATACGGCCTGCAAGTGAACTTATATGATATTAGCGAGACGGCACTACAGGTAGCGGCCCGGCACATTCGCCGTAACTTACAGCTTATTGCAAGTGAGGACGGCACCCAACACGCGCCAGATCTGGCTGCGATAGAGGGGCGAATTTGCTATACGACTGATTTGGTGAGCGCAGTGTGTGATGTTGATCTGATCATCGAAGCTGCACCAGAGCGAATCGAGGTCAAGCAAGAGCTGTATCGCAGCCTGGAGCCCTTAATCAAGGAAACAGCTATTGTCGCATCCAACACCTCTACCTACCCACTGGAGCAGTTAGCAGAAGGAATAGCTTTTGGCGATCGGATGCTTATTCTGCACTTCTTTAATCCCGCTATTCACGTACCGCTTGTCGAGATCGTTAAGATGCCGGCCACAACCGAATCAGCGCTAGAGCCAATTCTCGACTTGCTTCGCGGCTGCGGCAAAGTACCTGTTGTGCTGAAACGCGGTGTGACTGGATTCATCGCCAACCGGCTGCAAGCAGCCATTCTTCGGGAAGCGATTCATTTGCTAGAGAGTGGTGTGGCGGAAGCTCACGATATCGATGCAGCGGTGAAGCATGGCCCGGGACTTCGCTGGGCGTTGCATGGTCCGCTCGAGACGGCCGACTTCGGCGGGCTGGATGTGTGGGAGAAGGTAAGTGGACAATTGTTCCCGCTACTGAATGATAGTCGTTCCGCACCGGAGCTCATCCAGCGTAACGTACGTGAAGGTAGATTAGGAGCTAAGAATGGAAAGGGTATCTACGACTATGTGGATGCTTCAGCAGTAGAAAACGAGCTGGCCATTCGCGACCGCAATCTGATTCGGTTGCTGCGTGCTAGACAAATTCCGCATGATGGAGGAAACGAACATGAATGAAGCTTACATTATAGATGGAGCACGTACGCCCTTCGGAACATTCGGGCAAGCGTTCAAGCAAGTATCGGCTACAGAGCTTGGCATAGTGAGTGCGAAGGAAGCGCTGCGCAGAGCCCTCGTCGAACCGCATCAGATCGACCAAGTTATATATGGGAACGTTATTCATTCTTCGATAACAGGTCCTTACGTGGCACGTCATATTGCCTTGAAGTCCGGCGTTCCTGTTGAGGTGCCCGCTCTTCTCGTCAACCGTGTCTGCGGCTCCGGGCTGCAGTCCGTTCTATCGGCTGCTCAGGGCATCCTTCTCGGTGAATCTTCCTTCGCCCTCGTCGGAGGTGTGGACAACATGACGCAGGCGCCTCATGCCGACTTCACGAGTCGGTTCGGCGGTGTGAAGCTCGGGCCGATTCAGCTGGAAGACATGCTGATGCATACACTGACCGACCACTATGCCGGTTGTGGGATGGGCGTGACGGCCGAGAACCTTGCCGAGCGTTACGGTATTACGCGCGACGCTCAGGATGAGTTCGCGACGTTGAGCCACCAACGCGCAGCGGCAGCTGCACAATCCGGCAGGCTGGCGGAAGAGATCGCGCCCGTCGAGATCACGACCCGCAGCGGAGTCATCACGGTCAGCGCGGACGAGCATATCAAGCCGGAGACGACCGTCGCCGTCTTGGCCAAGTTACGCCCGTCCTTCAAGAAGGACGGCGGCACCGTGACCGCTGGCAACTCCAGCGGTATTAACGACGGCGCGGTCTCGCTCGTACTCGCCAGCGGCCAGGCGCTTGGCGATCGGCAGCCGCTCGCCCGCATCGTGTCGTGGGGGCTCGCTGGCGTCGAGCCTGAAGTGATGGGCATCGGGCCTGTCCCAGCGGCCCGTAAGGCACTCGAACGCGCAGGACTCTCCATCGGCGAAATCGATTTATTCGAGATGAACGAGGCATTCGCCGCCCAATACCTCGCTGTCGAGCAGGTGCTTGAGCTCGACCGCAATCGGACCAACGTGAATGGCGGCGCGATTGCGCTCGGCCATCCCGTGGGTGCCAGCGGCTCGCGCATCCTGCTGTCGCTCGCCTACGAGCTGGCGGCTCGCGGCAAGCGCTATGGGCTCGCCGCGCTGTGCATCGGCGGCG
Organism: Paenibacillus sp. P4_E11; assembly: GCF_056401635.1. Classification (NCBI taxonomy): domain Bacteria; kingdom Bacillati; phylum Bacillota; class Bacilli; order Caryophanales; family Paenibacillaceae; genus Paenibacillus; species Paenibacillus sp. P4_E11. The sequence continues at coordinate 65,808 of NZ_JBFUIX010000007.1, forward strand.
GCCAAGGCATCGCCATGATCATTGAGAATATGCGCACGCCCGGAACCGGACGTTAAGTGTTAGAAGTCATTATCGAATCGAATTGCAGGTTGCCAGCTAGGTGTTGGGTATATTTGCTTTGAAGGTTGCGAAAGAATAGTTGATGCAGCGTACTATAGCTGCTCAACCATTCTTCTTTTTTTGGTCACTGTTTGAGCGAGGCAACAAAATGTTACACACACATCCCTATAATGAATTACTGAAGGCGAAAGAGGAGCATGGGTAAGCATTATAGCCTACATATTTCTCTCCGCGCTTAAGCTGGGTTTGAACCGGTCTATCCGTCCGTTAACGGGTAAAGTAGAGTGAAGGAAATCAGACCCTTTTAGCGAATATATCTGAGGCGTCTACTGGCAAATAACAGATTTTGAAGGGCGGTCATATAAATGAAATCTATTGGATTTTTACTAATGGGACTGGCATTGTTAACATTAGCATTAATAAAAGTAATAAATGAAGCTATTTCCATGCAACAAAATATCAGTAATGATTATGTACCTGGTTATGTATATTTGATCATTATTCTTGTGTTTTTAATGGGTGGGTTTGCTTTTTTCAAAAATTTCAAAAATAAATCTTAAATACGATGTTCAGAATGGATAACGTGACTACACTTATGTAAGAAGAAATAAGAAGGCTGCTAAGTATTTGATGGCAGCCTTCTTATTTTTTGTACAGATTACAACATGTTGGATGTCTGTGATTACCACGGAAGCTCTTTGTTGGACAGAAGAACAAAAAAGGGAGTGAGCAGGAGAGTGGAGAAGCGAAGCGTCCGCCTTTGAAATCGATTCCTAACCACGACAACATTTCAATCCGAGGAATCGATTTCAACAGCGGTCGGAACCTCCTGCTCACTCCCTTCGCGCGCCAAACGGAACTCAATACGCCATGAACCTGACCGATGAGTTTATTTTCCTCCGAGAGTCCAACCATCCAGCTATTCCCAAAATGGTCGATACCAAATTGTTGTTTGTATATCCGCAAGGAAGGGGCCATATACTTTAGGAAACAGCAATAGAGCCGGTAGCGGCGATGGAAAGGAGTGATCGGCGTGGAATTGTTCAACATTATCGTACCGAAATCGTTGTCTGAGGAGAGAGAGTGGCTTCAGCAACGTTTAATGGAAGCATTCGATCAAATACATATGCCAAAGGGATCCGTGCAGATCAAGGGCAAGTCGTTCCGGTCGTTTTTCTCGCTGCAATGCACGGGTGTTCTGCCAGGCTTTCAGTTGGAGACATGGGGAAGCGAAGTGCTGAAGAGTGCGGCTAACGTGCTGTCAGCGTTCATCATGGAACACGTTGAGACGAAGCTGCTGCGGGAAGTGATCAGCGGGCCGTACCACTACGAAGAGCCGCATGATGTGCAGGCGATTGAGAAGTATTGTGCTCAATTGCTCAATCAGTCCGAAGAAGCGGAGGGCATGCCGAAGCCGCGAATACGCCGACAAGAGAAGGTAGCACAGCTGATCTTGGCTTATCTGGAGCTGAACAACGAGCTCAATATTCAAGGATTGATCCGGTTCCGTCTGACGGAATACCGGGATGAGTTGAAGGAAGTGGTGGAGTACGCCATCGACGAATACATTATGGATCAGCAGTACCAAGAGTTTATTGCGTTGCTCAAATATTTCGTCTACATCCAGGATGCGAAAATTCCGGTTGCCCATCTGATGCACCACGGCGGTCACGAATTCACACTGCTGAACGAGAAGATGGCGCCGATCGATACGAAAGAATTCGATTCCTTCACCGTAGAGCTGTTGGACCGGGAAATTAACTTCGAGGACATGATCGTAAGTACACTCATTTCCGTGTCTCCGCAAAATATTTACATCCATACAAGAGATCCTGAGGAGCAAGTGGTGAAGACGATTATGCAAATCTTCGAAGACCGCGCGCGCGTCTGTACGAGCTGCATAGGCTGCCACACCGTGCTGGGCATTCCTAACAAAGATCAGTTATCACCTTGACAACAACCGACAGCGAGCTATAATTAAGGGATAATAAAGTTCAATTGCAACGACCAAAGACAACAGCCCCGATCATGATTGGCCCAGAGAGAGGAGACTCGCGCTGAAATCTCCTTCCGAATTATTCGGCGGCTTACCCCTTTGCAGCAGAGTTTCCGAACGTTCTTCATGATTGAAGAACCATTAAGAGACGCCGGTTGATTCCCGTTACCGAATTCCTATGAGTTTTCGCGAATGGATCTTTGGATCTGATCTGTACATCCGTTTTTGACGGCGCGAAATGAATTAAGGGTGGAACCACGAGACCGCACGCTCGTCCCTTTCCGGGATGAGGGTGCTTTTTTTGTTCCCAATAATCGAAGTACGGCTCATCCCACCAATCGGCGAATCCAACATAAAGGAGTAGATCAGGCAATGGCAGAAGCAGGGCAAGCGGTAAAAGTAACGTTACCCGATGGTGCAGTAAGAGAGTACGGGCAAGGTGTAACAATTGAAGATGTGGCTGGATCGATCAGCTCCGGCTTAAGAAAAAATGCGGTAGGCGGCAAAGTAAACGGAAAAGTCGTGGACCTGAGCTATCCGCTGCAGCACGACGCGGCCGTTGAAATCGTCACATTGGACGGGCAGGACGGCTTGGAGATGTACCGACACAGCACAGCGCATTTGATGGCCCAAGCAATCAAGCGGATATATGGCGACAAAGCAGTCAAGCTCGGGATCGGACCGGTTATCGAAGACGGCTTCTATTACGACATCGACATGGAACAGCCGCTCTCTTCCGAAGATTTGCTCAAGATTGAGAAAGAAATGGAACGCATTACGCAAGAGAACTTGCCGATCAGTCGGCGCGAAGTAAGCCGTGATGAGGCTTTGCGTATATTCGGAGAAATGGAAGACCCGTACAAGCTGGAGCTCATTCGCGATTTGCCAGAGGATGTGGTGTTGACGATCTACGATCAGGGTGAATTTTTCGACTTGTGCCGTGGACCTCACTTACCGTCGACTGGACGAATCAAAGCATTCAAGCTGTTAAGCGTAGCGGGTGCTTATTGGAGAGGCAATTCCAAGAACAAAATGCTGCAACGTATCTACGGAACCGCCTTCCCGAAGAAAGCACAGCTTGACGAACACTTGGAACTGCTGGAAGAAGCGAAGAAGCGCGACCATCGCAAGATCGGCAAAGACTTGAAGATGTTCACTTTCGCCAAGGAAGTGGGTCAAGGGTTACCGATCTGGCTGCCTAAGGGTGCGAAGCTTCGCCAAGTGATGGAGCGCTATATCGTTGACGTGGAAGAAGCATTGGGCTATTCGCACGTGTATACGCCAGTGATGGGCAGTGTGGAGCTGTACAAAATTTCTGGACACTGGGATCATTATCAGGAAGACATGTTCCCTAAGATGGAGATGGACAACGAGGAGCTTGTGCTCCGTCCGATGAACTGTCCGCACCATATGATGGTGTATAAGAGCGACATGCGCAGCTATCGCGATCTGCCAGTCCGTATTGCCGAGCTCGCTAACCAGTTCCGTTACGAGATGTCTGGCGCTTTAACCGGATTGCACCGCGTTCGTGCCATGACCTTGAACGATGCTCACATCTTCTGCCGTCCGGATCAGATCAAGGAGGAGTTCTCCCGGGTGGTCAGGTTGATCCAGCGCGTATATGAGGATTTCGGCATCAAGGATTATCGGTTCCGGTTGTCCTACCGCGATCCGAAGGATACAGAGAAGTATTACCAGAACGACGAGATGTGGGAAATGTCACAACGGATGCTGCGTGAAGTAGTGGAAGAGCTCGGTCTGCCATTCTATGAGGCAGAAGGCGAAGCGGCCTTCTACGGTCCGAAGCTGGATGTACAGATTCGGACGGCGTTGAAGAAGGAAGAGACACTGTCAACCGCACAACTAGACTTTTTGTTGCCAGAGCGCTTCAGCCTGGAATACGTCGGGGAAGACGGCAACAAACACCGTCCTGTCGTTATTCACCGCGGTATCATCAGCACGATGGAGCGCATGACCGCATTCTTGCTGGAGAACTTCACTGGCAATCTGCCTACTTGGTTGTCTCCGGTACAAGCGATCGTCATCCCGGTCAGCAGTGCGTTTGATGATTATGTGAAGCAAGTGACTGAGCAATTGCAGGCAGCAGGTGTGCGCGTCGAGGCGGATTACCGCAACGAGAAGCTCGGGTACAAGATTCGGGAAGCTCAGCTAGAGAAGATCCCTTACATGCTGATCGTCGGCGAGAATGAGAAGAATTCCGGCACTTTATCCGTGCGCAAGCGTGGGGAAGGCGATCTGGGTGCACAGAGCACCGAGGTGGTTATCGCCAAGATCGTCGAGGATATTCGCACGAAGCAAGTTTAGTACGAATGAGGCTCTCTAAGGATTATGCATCGAATCGGAATTTCGCCGATAGGATGCATAATCCTTTTTGGATTGGGACACCCTCCTTATAGGGAGGAATCTACTCATGTATTCTTCGACGATGAACCGCACCAGATGGTTCAGTGTCATTGTATTCACCGTAATCGTATTAACCGCATTATGGCCGCTGCGGAACCAAAGTGCAGTCGGAGCAGGGCAGCCTACGATGCGTTCGCACAAGCAAGATCAGTCCGCCAAGCAACAAGGCGATGCCCATGTACAATCGTCAGCCGCACCGGAAGTGCCAGTCAGCAGCTTCAGCTCCGCGCAGCAAATCGTACGTGAGCGGTTATCCAAGATCAAGTCCGCACAAGAATTAATGGAACGCAATAAGAGCTTTCCGATGCTGCACGAGGACTTCAGTCAGTTCAAGAGCAGTATGGAAGTGATGGCAACCGGATATTACGCGGGTGTCGAGTCGACAGGCAAGAAGCCGGGGCACCCTGAGTATGGCATTACGTATTCCGGAGTTAAGGTAAAGCATGGAATATTGTCGACGATCGCTGCCGATCCGAAAGTATTCCCGCTAGGAACGATTCTGTATATACCTGGGTATGGATACGGAATTGTGGCAGATACAGGCTCCGCCATCAAAGGAAAGAAAATCGACCTGTACTATAAGAGCAAAGCTCAAATATACAAAGAATGGGGTAAGAAGAAGGTCAATGTGTTCGTCGTCCAGACTGGCAACGGGAAAGTGACGGAACAAACCTTGCAGCAGTGGAATGATATCATGACCGCCATTGCTACCAGACAAGATCTTCCTTATCCGCTTTAAAAAAATTGTGAAATCGGCGTTGTTTCGTTACAAGAAACACGTCGATTTCTTTTTTTTGATGCGAAATTATGGTAGAATGAGAGATGAAAGCGTGTGCACAATGTTGCAGGCTATGTCTATATTTGCAGGAGATGATACCCATGTGGACACGTGCGGTCGAATGGGATGGGGTCAATCAAGAAGAGCAAGAGTTGTTGCTGCAAGAACTGTATAAGCAGATGTTTATTGTAGCCTATTCGATTATGCGTGACCGTTACACGGCTATGGATGTCGTCCAGGAGTCGTGGCTTAAGATCCTGATGAAGCTCGACACCCTTAAGGACCCGGAGAAGATAACGCAGTGGGCCAAGGTGATTGCAACGAATACAGCCTTCAATATGATGAAACGTAATTCCAGGCAAGCGACACAAATCTCGGAGGAAGCGAGCCGATATCAGACGGAGTCGAAATCGGACGTAGAAGAGATCGTGGTTCAGAAAATGATATGTGAATCGATCTCACTTCTGGACGATACGACGAGGCGTATATTCGAATATAAATATTTCGAGGATCTGAAGGATCAGGACATCGCAGACAAGCTGGACATGCCAGTCGGCACGGTGAAAGCTAGACTGCATCGAGGGAAAGAACAGCTTCGCAGCCTGCTTGGAGATTCAATCTGACAGCAGCTGCAGTCATGTTAGCTGCTCACATATTATGCTCCTGGACCGTTTATACTAAGGTCCGTGGAGGTGATTATCCAATGGCTAAGAACAAACAAAACAATATCAAAGCAGCTCAGAACCAACAAAATAATGCTGAGTTTGCTCAAGAGCAAAACGTGAATGCAACGAATAAAGCAACACAAAAAGCAAACCAAAATATGAACAAATAACGTATTTGTTCACAGAGGAAGAGGTCACAGCCCGAGTGCTGTGGCCTCTTTCTGTCGTGAGCTAGACGCCGCGGCGGGTCTGTGAGATGGAGCCAAGGGGTCCCGGAGGCTGTGCCGTTAATTGCTTGCCTTGAAAGATGCATTAACCACCAAGGACATGGCCGTAGGGCCGTAGGCCGGGTTTTTCTAAAGAGCCACATTGTTATAGGGTTTTTTTCCAGACAAACAGCAAAATATCTAATAAATTGTCAAATTTACAGCATATTTTTCCAGGGCATAACTATTTACCATGGGATACACTAAGAAATTTGTATGATTATGGATACTGCGGGGGAATCAGAGAAATGACAAGTAAACTGGCGATCAGCCCAGCCAAGACAACCAAGACGGCCAAGAACAAAGGCCATAGCTACTGGACTATCTACATTTGGGTACTCACGTATTTGAAGCCTTACGCCAGCTATGTTGCCGGCTTCGTGGGGTGCGGGGTGATGTTGGCTGGAGCCGAATTGCTGGTCCCTCGATTCATCCAGATTCTTGTAGATCACGTATTACCTGAGCGGAATATCCAGCTGTTCCTATGGCTGATCGGCGGATTGGGCGCCATCCTATTATTCAGAGTTATTGCGAACATCGGCAAAAATATGCTGCAGCGCCATTTTACCGAGAAAGCATCACGAGACTTACAGCTGTCCGTACTCCAGAAATTGCGGAAACTTGGATACGCTTACTATGAGAAACATCCCGTCGGGGAAACGTTGGCATTCTTCCATACCGAGACAGCAGCGGTGCAAAGGCTATACAGCGACCTGCTTCCGGCGATGATCCTGAGTGGAATAATGTTGCTACTGTCGGTCGTGATGCTGCTGTCGATCCATATGGCGCTAAGCTTGGTTGTGCTGCCTAGTCTTGCCTTATATTACATAACAGGTCATCATTTCGATAAGAGAGCGGCAAGCTACCGCAAGGAAACGAACGATGTACGTACGGAAGTTAACAGCAGATTGTACAACAGCGTATCCGGTCAAGCGGAAATTCGGATCAACGGTACGCAATCATGGGACATCGAGTGCCTGCTGGAAAAGCAAATCATTCTCAACAAGGTCGAGCATAAAATGTGGGTGTTTGTGTACGCGAGAATTGTTTCCAGGACCTTCGCCGTATATTTGGGCATTCTGGCTTTCTTTGCTGTGGGGAGTCACTTGGTAATGAACGGCCAGTTGTCGTTAGGCGCTTTCCTCGCGTTCTCGCTGTATTACTTCGATGTCGCCTTTGGAATTACCCGTATTATCAACAATTTAACGACTCAGAAAGCACTGTTGTTCCAAGCCGAACGCATTCATGATTTCATGCAGGAAACACCTGTTGTACAGGAGGCAACGGAGACAGTGATTCTGGACAAGGTGCGCGGAGAGTTTCAATTCAATAATGTGCATTTCGGATATAATCAAGATCGTTTGGTGCTAAACGGGTTTGACCTGCATATTCGGTCGGGTCAGAAGGTTGCACTTGTCGGAGCGAGCGGGAACGGGAAATCTACTTTGCTGAAACTCATCGGGCGTTTCTATGATCCGCAACAAGGAGACATACGGTTGGACGGCAAGCCGCTGCGTATGGTTCCGTTGTCTGCGCTTCGTCGTTCGATCGGCTTCGTATTCCAGGAGACGTATTTGTTCGGTTCTTCGATTAAGGAGAATATCCGATTCGGCAAGCTAGACGCGACGGATGAGGAGCTCATGCAAGCGGCTAAGGCGGCGAATGCGCACGACTTCATCATGCAATTGGCGGAAGGCTACGATACGCTGGTTGGCGAACGCGGCGTGAAACTGTCTGGAGGTCAGAGACAGCGGATTGCGATTGCGCGTATGTTCATTAAACAGCCTGCTGTTATCCTGCTTGACGAAGCTACTTCGGCGTTGGATACAGCGAGTGAATCCGAAGTACAGAATGCCCTGCGTGAGCTATTAACAGGGCGGACGACGATTGCTGTGGCTCACCGATTATCGACGATTCGGGATTATGATGTCATTGTAGTGATAGATGGAGGGAAAGTCGTGGAAAGCGGCTCCTATACGGAGCTCATGCAGCGAAAGGGAGCTTTGTATCAATTGGAATCCGGTCATGTTGCCATGACGGTGGGAGGGGCCGTATGAGCGGATTGAGATGGGCATTGGGATATGTCAAGCGAATAAAAGTAAGTTATATAGGGGCCTTCGTATTATTGGTAGTATTCACGCTTGGGGATACGTTGTTAATCGGAGTACAGAAGTTTCTAGTCGACAATGTTCTGATCCAAAAGCAGTATGATCAGCTGCTCCCGCTGCTTGTTGTGTTTGCAGTGGCAATTGTTATTCAGAATGGTGCGTTGTTCTTCGGCAATCTGACCTTCTTATACAATGAATATCGCGTACGTACATTAATCCTGGTTGATCTGCTCAAAAGCTTGCACCGGATTCCGATGCCGAGCTTCCAGAAAGAACGAACGGGAGCCATCCTGCACACACTGACTCGAGATTCCTTGTTGATGTCTAACTTGCTGACGAACTTCTTCCCACGTGAGCTTCAGCATACATGGAGGGCCTTGTTCTATTGCAGCATAATCGGATATCTCCACGCTCCATTGCTCATTGTTGTATTCATCGTTAGTGTAGTTTATGTAGCAGCTATTCGTTATTTCGCACCCAAACTGAAGAGGATGTCTGAAGACATTCAGACGTCTCGGGCGGGATTGTTAGTGCATATCGAGGAGGGGGTCTCAGCCTCCCGCGAGGTCATAGCTTTCGATCGAATCGATTGGGAGCGACAGAAGTACCATTCCTTGTTCGACGCCCTCTTTGCGAAGATCCTGCAAGAAGGCAGGCTGCTTAATAAATCGATCTTGTCCAGCGATTTCATGCACTGGATTGCCTATTTCATCGTCATCGGCTACGGGGGGATGGAAGTGTATCGAGGTACGCTATCGGTCGGATCCTATATCATATTGATTCAATATACATCCGTGCTGTTATACGCCGTTGAAGGCATGTATAACCTTGCGGTTAACACGGCTTCCCGCTATTCTTCATTAACACGTGTGAAACAGGTAATCGACTCCGAGGAGATGGAGGACGGGGACTGTGACCTGAGTCGTGTGGAGCAGCTCCGATTCGACCGTGTAACCTTTCGCTATATAGAAGGGACTCGTCCGGTGCTTGATCAGATGAATCTGGATTTCCCCATTGGTCGTAAAATAGCATTCGTAGGTATGAGCGGCGGCGGGAAGTCGACGATCGGTCAATTGCTGATCCGGTTCTTCGATCCGCAAGAAGGGAATATTGTGGTCAATCATATGCCACTTACGCAGATCAGCCGAGCAGCGTGGCAGAGACAAGTATGCTGCGTTCTTCAGGATCCTTATTTGTTCCCAGACTCGATACGCAACAATGTGCTCATGGGACGGGATTATACGGAGTCCGAGATGATTCGGGCAGCGCAGCTCGCCGAGATCGATGAGCATATTCAGACGCTGCCACAAGGTTACGATAGCGAGATCGGGGAGCGGGGCATATTGCTGTCAGGCGGTCAGCGTCAGCGGATTGCGTTAGCTCGTGCTATGCTGGCCAATCCCGATATTCTTATTCTGGATGAAGCGACATCCGCCCTTGATCTGGAGACCGAACGGCGTGTGCAAGCGAATATTGATCACGTGCGGAGCGGCAATACAACGATAATCATTGCCCATCGACTGTCCACAATCCAGAATGCGGACATTATTTATGTGCTGGATCAAGGTGCGGTTGTGGAGTCAGGGACCCACGAAACACTGATGCTTCTGAATGGTGTTTACACGCGTCTTGTGGCAGAAAGTCAGAAGCAAGATGGATTAGATGCAGTTTCTTAACCCGGATTCGCCTCCGCCTGTAGACCGAGAACGAATTCCACCCCACGGCTCTTTGTTTATGTCGCCATTTCTACTACAATAGGGATAGGAAATCGTTAACAATGATATTTTACGGGGGAACAGGCATGCGTAACGATATAGGGGGAAAAGTTTTAGGCGGGCTCATCCTGATAGCTATAGGCGTAGTGTTTCTGCTGAATCAACTCGGGATCTGGAGCGTGGACATAGGCTACGTGTTCAAGAACTACTGGCCGGTTATTCTGATTATGTTCGGGCTGAAGGGCATTCTGATCCAGAGAAGGCTGGACTACGGCTGGGGCGGGTCTTACTTATGGAATCTGATCGTGGTTGTGGTCGGACTCGTATTCTTGAACAACAACCTAAGGTGGTTTAATCAGATCGGTTTCGAAGATATATTCAAATTCCTTGTTCCGTTCATATTGATCGTCTTGGGATTGAACATGTTGTTGCGGCCGAGGAAGAGCCAGAAGCAGCAGCCGAAGGAACAGAAAGAGCCGGTATGGACGAATCCGACGGAGTCGCCCTTCCAGCCGTATTCAACCTATGAACCGCCGAAAGTTCCGACTGAACCCATGGAGCCGACTGAACCGGGAAGTCCACCTGTAACACCGATTCCTCCAAGTCCGCCAACCGGTGATGCACCGTTTCCACCTGAGATTGAGCCAGTCATCGTGAAGGATTGGAACAATTGGAAGGAGCAGCTCAAGGAAGATTGGGGCAAGCATCGGGATAGCTGGCACAAGGACTTGAGCAACCACAATCGGGATAAACGCCGAGATCATCGGGAGCAACGCGAACAGCATCGCCAGCAATACCAGCATTCCCATGATGATGGCGTGCAGCACAGACACAACTTCATTGGTGATCTTCACGTGGGACAAGACTACTGGGAGCTTAGCCCGATGAATATCTCACATTTTATCGGCGATACGGAGCTGGATCTAACTCGTGCGGTTATCCCATACGGAGAGACGAAGATTAACATCTCCGCCTTTATCGGCGATGTGAAGGTGTTCGTGCCGAACGATGTGCAGCTTGAAGTAAGCGTGACGGCTTCCTCCTTCTTGGGTGACATTAGTGTATTCGAGCGCAGGGAGGGCGGTATGTTCCGCAGCATGCAATCGGCCTCCCCTGGATACAAGGATGCTGAGAAGCAGGTGCGAATCGTAGTCAGCATGTTTATCGGCGATGTAAGGGTGAAGCGGGTCGGATGAAATTCATACTCATAAACTCAAAGAACGTCAAGTGGCAGCTGCTCGGGTATTTCGGGCTTCTGCTGCTTCTGTTTGGCGGAGGATTGGCGGCTGCGCGCCTGTTCTGGCTCGATTGGTTGTCGGATGAGATTGTCTGGATTGAATTCATGCTGGTGTTAGCGGCGCTATGTTTATTCGCGGGCTATATGGTCGCCATTCAGTTTCAGCGCAAGATCGATTCCTTGCACTTGGCTATTCTCCAGCTATCGAGGGGCAATTTGTCGGAGCGCATTCGTCCACTCGGCCTGGATCCATTCGATCGCATCTACAGCGATTTCAACAACATGGCGGGTTCCTTGGAAAAACGAATCATGTTGCTGCAAAAAGTTGGCGAAGAAAATGTCATGCTGCTCACGCCATCCAATGAAACAGCAGTAACCGAAGAGCGTAAGCGATTGGCACGGGATTTGCATGACACGGTCAGTCAACAGCTGTTCGCTATTCACATGTCGGCATCATCTTCGGCGAAGTTGGTGGAACGAGGGGATTACAGCCAGGCACAGACGATTCTGGGCCAGTTGGTCGACATATCCGCCTTGACACAAAAGCAGTTAAGAGGCCTGCTGGCCCAGCTTCGACCGATTGAACTGGAAGGCAAGCGGCTGGCCGAGGCGCTGGACAAATGGTTCCCGGATTATTGCCGCCACAATGGCTTGCAGGGCAATATGGATATAAGGCTGACCGAAACGATGTCGGAAGCGATGGAGCATCAGCTGTTCCTGATTATTCAGGAAGGCATGGCGAATGTCGTCAAGCATGCGTCGGCACAGCATGTGAATCTGGTGCTGCAGGATAATGGCAATCAGTACGTGCTGGAGATTAACGATGATGGCCGAGGCTTCCAACAGGAAGGGGAGCGGATGCATTCCTATGGACTGTCGACGATGCGAGAACGTGCTTCGAAGCTAGGTGGAGAGTTGGAGATCACAAGCAAGACGGGCGCGGGCACCCGGGTGAAAGTATATATGCCGAAATTCGCACAAGGGGAGCAAGAGTAGCATGACAACTCGAACGAAGATTATGATCGTGGATGATCATGATATGGTAAGACTGGGCTTGCGGACGTATTTGTCGATGGAAGCTGATTTCCACGTAATGGGTGAAGCCGTGAACGGCAAGGAAGCGATCGAGAAGTTAAGCTGCATACAGGATGAGGAAGGGAAACCAGATGTCATACTGATGGACTTGATGATGCCGCATATGGACGGCGTAGAAGCGACCCGAGAAGTGTGCCGGCTTATTCCGACTGTGAAGGTCGTGCTTCTTACGAGCTTCCTCGAGGATGAGAAGGTGGTGCAAGCGATTGAAGCGGGTGCTGTCACGTATGTGATGAAGACGGTATCAGCCGACGAACTCGCGCATGTGATCCGAAGCGCCTCCCGCGGCTTCCAGATGATGAACGCTGACGTCTCGCAAGCGTTGACCCGCGGGTTGAGGCAGCGTTCCGCCGTCGGCCGCGAGGAATCGGAAGGTCTGACGGTTCGGGAGAAGGAAGTGCTGCTCCTGATTGCCGACGGGAAGACGAATAAGGACATCTCCGAAGAACTGCACATCAGCATTAAGACGGTGAAGACACATGTGAGTAATCTGCTCATGAAGTGCGAGCTGGAGGACCGGACGCAGTTGGCCATTTACGCCCATCGAAAGGGCTGGATCCATAACGTTAATAACACATAGAATAGTCAGATTTGGCTCATCCTAGGGGAAAAAAGAAATCCTAAGGAGATTGCCATGAGACCCTTATCTTCAACATTAGAAAACTATGTAGGCGAGTATGACCGGATGAAGGATGTGCTGCAGCAGCATCAGTTCACACTTGGAGGCAACTGGGATTACGATCACGGTTGTTACGACCGATACTTGGATGAGGCTCATCAAGTATGGCTGCGCATTCCGTTCGTAGTAATAGCAGGCACGCTGGATGGCGAGAACACAGCCAATCCGCATACGACCGTGAGCATTGGCACACCATTCGTACTGAAGCATGTGTACAACGAAGGGCTGGATAATGAAGTGCAACCTCGCGTCTATGCGGCGGTGCTCGATCAATTCCAGGAACCGGTGGACAAGGACGCCACGGTTGAAGATCATTGGGTGAACGAAGCTCAAAGCATATTAGGACATGTTGAAACAGCTATAATCAAGTCTGTATAAACTTTTAGCTCCCATTTAGTTTTTTTTAAGGTTGGTTTAAGGTTTAACGTGTTAAATAAAGACTAAGAATAAAACATAAATACTTATCTTATTCAACCTTAAACAAACAAACCCGGGAGGAGAATAAATATGGATAACAACAAACGTGATTACAACGAGTTTTTCGAAGGAGGTCGCGACGATTCGATAGGCAAGGACGACCGTCGTGAACGACAACACGATCAAGAGCATGGAGAGTCCTACAACGAGAGCCGGGATTCCGGCAGCCACTCGCAGGAGAAATCGTCCTACTACTACTCCTATGGTCCATTCAAATCCTCTTCGATGAAAGAAGAGACGCCATCGGCATCGCGCGACGATGGAGAAGCAACGCCTGTAGAAATCACTTCTCCTCGTCCGCTTCGACCTTATTACGGATACGGCGAACAAGGACAGCAGAATCGACAACCAACATCACCATCCCAATGGGACTACAATCCGGCCAAGAAGAGATTTCCGCTGAAGAGCTACTTCATTACTTTCCTTGCTGGTGCCGTTGTCGTATCGGGCTTGATGTTCACCTCGGATCGAATGAACTTGTTCAGCAACGACAATTCCCCTGCGATGACTTCGAACAGCGGAGGTGGGGCGAAGTCAGCTGTGAATTCGAATGGCGGCAATGGTGGAGCTTCCACGGCAGCATTGAATGAGATCGTACGTCCCGGCAACATATCCGACATCGTGAACAATACGAGTGGAGCTGTCGTGAAGATCAACACTTATGTTAGTGCTGGCTCCAATAAATCCCAGCGCAACGGGGTTAGCAGCGACGATATATTCAATTACTTCTTCGGGAATGGAGGCAATGGAGGCAATGGAGGCAATTCTTCCAAAACTCCAACTGACAGCACGAAGCGTCAAGCCAACGGATTAGGTTCCGGCTTCATCTTCGATAAGTCGGGTTACATCTTGACCAACCAACATGTTGTCGATGGCGCTTCTGAGATTGAAGTCGAAGTGCAAGGCTACAGCAAGCCGTTCAAGGCGAAGCTGATGGGTTCTGAGTACAACTTGGACTTGGCCGTACTGAAGATTGAAGATAGCAAAGACTTCCCGTTCTTACCGATGGGCAGCTCGGATGATATCAAGGTTGGCGAGTGGGTTGTAGCAATCGGGAACCCGTATGGCTTCGATCACACGGTAACCGTTGGTGTAGTAAGCGCCAAGGAACGTCCGATCGATATTCCAGACAACCAAGGGACGCGTAAATACGAGCATTTGTTGCAGACAGACGCTTCCATTAACCCTGGGAATTCCGGTGGTCCTCTGCTTAACCTGAATGGGGAAGTAATCGGGATCAATACAGCAGTCAGCGCACAAGCTCAAGGGATCGGCTTCGCTATTCCGACGAGCACGGTGACGGCGGTTCTTGATAACTTGAAGACGGGTGTGAAGATGCCGCAACCGTATATCGGCGTTGGATTGAATGATATTCAAGATGAATGGGTGAAGCAGCTGAATTTGGAAAACAACAAAGGTTCCGTCATTACACAAGTGGAATCCGGCAGCCCGGCTTCCAAGGCAGGCTTGACAGCTGGTGATGTGATCATTGAAGTGAACGGAACGGCTGTGTCCAATAGCACGGAAGTGACGACCAAGATCAAGGCACTCAAGGCCGACGATAAGGTAACATTGAAGATTGTCAGAGATGGCAAGAAGATGGAAACCTTCGTTATCGTGGGAGACCGCAATAAGTCATAATTATGGCTGCACATGCGCCAATTGCAGCTCTGTCAGCAGGAAAGCGGACCGGAAGCGTAAGCTCCACTGCTTTCCTGCTTTTGTTTATCAGTGGTACAATGGGAAGATCAGATATCAGGAAGAAGGAAGTGACGATTATGAGAGAAAAGATCGTCGTCATCGACGATGACGCCAAGATCACTTCAATGTTGAAGCGTTCGCTCGCGTTCGAAGGCTATGCGGTCGCGACCGCATCGAACGGGCAAGAAGGGCTTAAGCTGCTGCTGCAGGAGGAACCGAATCTAGTCGTACTGGATGTCATGATGCCTCAGCTAGACGGTTGGGAAGTGTGTCGGAGAATCCGCGAGAGTGGCAGCGAAGTGCCGATCTTGATGTTGACGGCCAAGGACGAAGTTGCGGATCGCGTCAAGGGTCTTGATCTGGGCGCAGACGACTACTTGGTCAAGCCGTTCGCGCTGGAGGAGTTGCTGGCGCGAGTGCGCTCGCTGCTGCGGCGGCGCGCGGATAAGGCCGAGCAGCAGACACACCGCGTACAGGCGGAGGATGTGCTGCTTGATCTGGATACGCGGGAAGTGAACCGCGAAGGGAAGTCGATCGAGCTGACGACGAAGGAGTTCGATCTGTTGCATCTGTTCCTGCAGAATCCGCGCCGCGTCCTGTCACGGGATCTGATCATGGAGAAGGTGTGGGGCTACGATTACAGCGGCGAGTCCAACGTGCTCGAGGTGTATATCGCCCTGCTTCGGCAGAAGCTGGAGGAGCACGGCGGCAAGCGTATCATTCAGACGGTACGGGGAGCGGGTTACGTACTGAGAGGGGAATAACACCATGTCGATCCGTTTGCGGCTGACCCTATGGTATACGGTCATATTGGCCGTAACTTTGGTGACGCTAGGGTTTGCGATCTATTTCTCGTTGTCCACAAGCTTAATGGGGGATTTAAAGGATAAAGTTAAAGCGAAGGGGGACGAGGTAGCCACCCAGTTCAGGCCAGTCCTGCGCAGAGGAGGCTCTTTGGGATTGACTCTTCCCCAACTGGATACGTTTCAAACCGGGATGGTCATGCAGGTTATATATCCTAATGGCGAGCCGATCAGTCAATCCGCCAACCTTGGGATGACCTTACCCTTAAGCAAACAAACATTGGATCTGGCTACGAAAAAGCAATCGTATTATGAAATCATCGAATTCGGCCAGACATCTGTGCTTGTTTATAATTATTCACTTGTGTTACAAAATGAATTAGTAGCCATTCTTCGGGTCGCAAGTAGCACCGACTCGATGGACAACACGCTGCACCAACTGAAGTTCACACTGATCCTGGTCGGTTTCTTCGTCGTGCTCCTGGCCGCCTCTGTCGGCTGGTTCCTGGCGCGCAAGGCGCTGCGACCGATCGAGGGCGTCATCGAAGCGGCCAACCGCATCGAGAAGGGCGCCGACCTTGACCGGCGCATCGACTACATCGGGCCGTCCGATGAGATCGGACGGCTGACGGACACGATCAACGGGATGCTGGCACGCATCCAGACGATGTACACGGAGCTCGACGATGCCTACCGGGCGCAGCGGCGATTCGTGTCCGACGCCTCGCACGAACTGCGCACGCCGCTCACCACGATTCGCGGCAACGTGGAGCTCCTGGAGAAGATGTGGAGCTCCGCGAATAAGCCGGGTTCCGCCGGTGTGAACGGCGTAAGTGACGAGAACGTAGAGATGTCGCTGGAAGCGATGCGCGACATCTCCGACGAGGCCGAGCGGATGAGCCGCATGGTGAACGACCTGCTGTCACTTGCGCGTGCGGACGCTGGCCAGACGATTCGCAAAGATCCAGTGGAGCTCAAGCCGCTGGTCGATGAAGTCGTGCGGCGCGCGCAGTTCCTTCCCAGGACGGTAGAGTGGATCGTAGGCGATACCGTAGCCCTCAACGGTGTCATTGTGAACGGGAATAAAGACTATTTGCAGCAGCTCTTATTCATCTTTATCGAAAACGGCTTCAAATACACGGATGAGGGAAGCGTCAGGCTGGACTTTATCCGCACAGAGCGTCAGATCGGTCTAAGAATCAGCGATACGGGGATTGGGATGGACAAGGAAGAAATACCTCACATCTTCGAACGTTTCTACCGGGCTGACCCTTCTCGTGGAACGAAAGCTGGAACCGGGCTAGGACTATCCATCGCCAAATGGATAATAGATGAACATGGGGGCTCGATCGAGGTCATGACGCAGAAAGAACTGGGCACGACGTTCGTCATTTGGCTGCCTACCTCTATGCCGCTTCCTTCCTAGTAGCGGATACGCTATAATAGTGGGGATATACAGTCCTTATGATGGAAGGATGAATGGCATGGAAGTGTTAAAAATTTCTCCCAGAGGGTATTGCTACGGTGTTGTGGATGCGATGGTGTTAGCGAGACAGACAGCTCGCAATCTTGACCTTCCTCGGCCGATCTATATATTAGGCATGATCGTGCATAATAGTCACGTTACGGAAGCGTTCGAAGAAGATGGGATTATTACACTGGACGGGAACGACCGGTTGGAGATCCTGGATAAGGTCGAGCAGGGAACGGTTATCTTCACAGCCCACGGTGTTTCGCCAGAAGTGCGGAAACGTGCACGCGACAAAGGCTTGACGGTCGTCGATGCCACTTGTCCCGATGTGACCAAGACGCACGATCTGATTCGGGAAAAGGTAGCAGAAGGCTACGAGATCATCTATATCGGCAAGAAGGGTCACCCTGAGCCGGAAGGTGCCATAGGGATTGCGCCCGACAACGTGCATCTGATCGAGAAGGAAGCGGAGATTGAAACGCTGCAACTGCACACCGATCGCATCACGATTACGAATCAGACGACGATGAGCCAGTGGGATATCCGGCACATCATCAACAAATTGATCGCCAAGTTTCCGACCGCTGAAGTGCACAATGAAATATGTTTGGCTACGCAGGTTCGGCAGGAGGCGGTGGCCGAGCAGGCCAAGGAGTGCGATCTCGTCATCGTTGTCGGCGACCCGAAGAGCAACAATTCCAATCGACTCGCTCAAGTATCGGAAGAGATCGCGGGAACAATAGCATATCGGATCTCGGATGTGTCCGAGCTGAAGCTCGAATGGCTAGATGGGGTGCGAATTGTTGGCGTCACTTCCGGTGCTTCCACACCTACGCCGATTACGAAGGAAGTGATCGCGTATCTGGAGCAGTTCGATCCGGCGGATGCCAATACTTGGCCAATCGTACGGACGATCAACAAGAGCAAGCTGCTCCCGCCGGTCAAGGCGTTGGCGGTCAAGACGGCTGTCGGAGACGGGGATTAGTACGGCGTAATTCGGGAACGGAGGGAAACCGATGTTCCTCTTTTTTTTGTCCAACGTATTAACTGCCTTCGTTGTGCATTTCAGCGCATTTCGGGTATTATAGTAACGAACATACATAACCCTCCGTATGGTGGAATCGAAATGAGTGATCGAACCTGGAAACGATGGAAGCAAGAACCCTTACGACAAGACCGATTCGATTTCTGATCCTAATATTCATACTCACAAGAATACTCGTATACGTCACGTCCTACTTCGGCATGAACTTGTTCTCGAGTTATACGACTCCTTCTGAATACGAAACCGTGGAATGGCCAGGTACGATAAGTCAGCATATGCTGTTGGAAACCGACTTGTTGAAGACGAAAGTACCTCAGCTCTCACAATTCCTGACGGCCGATACGTTCGCCTACATAGGCATGGCGGAAACGGGATACGATGACTATCGGATCGATGAGCCCCATCCACCCGCCAACTGGGTGTTCTTTCCGTTGTTTCCTCTCTTGCTTAGGCTGTTCTCAGCACTAACAAGCCTGAGCCCAATCGTAGTGGGGCTGATCATATCGAACCTATTCCTGCTCGTATCCATGATATTCCTATACCGGATTGCGATCATCAGGGGGCTGAAGGATTACGAAGCAAGAATTGCGGTCTGTCTGCTTCTAATCGCGCCTGCTTCGATATTCTTCGCCGTCCCGTATACCGAAAGTTTATTTCTTATGCTGATCACAGGGGCGGTATACTATTCACTCCGAGGCAAGTGGTTTCCTGCGTTCCTGTTGGCGGGTCTGTCAACGGTTACTCGGAATGTAGGAGTGGTCATCTTCGCTTACACTTGCTGCTCGCTCTTGCTGGATAAACAGCTTTGGAAATTTCATTGGCGGGATTGGCGATTGCTCCTGTATTTCCTGATCGGCTGTGTCCCGCTTGCGTCTTATCTCGGCTATATGAAATGGCTGACAGGCGATTTCCTCGCGCCCCTTCACGAGCAGTTGAACTGGGGAAGATATACGACACTTCCGTTTGTAAGCTACATTCGCTACTTGACCCAGCCCTATTTTCAGACAAGCTCCGGGTGGGAGAATGGCCTGATTTCTTTCCTGATCGCGACGTCCGTTCTACTTGTATTCATCGGATATCTGATCTACATGATTCGGAATTGGAGCAGTCTGTCCAGGAAAGGACATCAATTACTCTTGTTCGGAGCCGGTCTTCTGCTCATGATCATTCCATTCAGCAGTGGTGAACATTTGGCCAGCATTCCGAGATATATGACGGTATGTTTCCCGTTTTACTTATACCTAGTGGAGATGTTCCGACATCGATTGATGGTTGTAGCCGGGTACGCCTTGCTTGCGTTCATGTTCCATATCGTGTTCATTATCGGATACTTTAACAATTATGTGTTCGTGTTCTAACCAGTTCCAACCAATACCTGATACATAACAAGTTCGTTGGTGGTTTTCTATGAATTCAGGTATAATGGGGAGTAGCGGTGCCGTAGATAGTAGAGTATATATAGGCCCGATTACTCAGGATAGGATGAATAACAGTGGGCGAGCAGACGAACCGGGCAACAAGAGGGTCTACCAAGGCGACGCGTCTGACATTAGTGGGCATACGCCGCTGGTTCAAATTTAAATATTTGCAGTTATTTCGCGCTAAGGGGGGCGCCGCCAAAGTAGCCATCGGGTTCGCAATTGGTTTAGCCATTGAGATGTTCACCTTACCTACATTTGGACTGGCCTTCTTCTTAATCTTTCCGTTAGTGTACATGTTTCGGGCAAGCTTGGCTGGAGCGTTAATCGGGTTCGTATTCGGCAAAATCATTTATATTCCCATGGCTTTCTTCAATAATAAAGTTGGTGGATGGATCGTCCCCGATCATTTTAATGAATGGATCTCATTCTTACCTCATTGGCTCAAAAAAATGCTCTATATGAATATCAAGCTCATTTTAGGTGGAATGGTGGACGGTGTGTTGCTCGGCTTGTTGTTCTACTTCCCGATCAAATTCATGCTGGAGTTTTACACAGCTAAGAGGACCGAGAAGCGAAAAACACGCAGGGCTCAGCTGCTGATACACGCACAGGAAAAGAAGTGAATATGATCTTAATTCGGAAGCTTCCATAAGCTGGAGTCATTTTGATGCTTGACGGGAGCTTCCTTTTCATTGTATAGTTGCTTTAGCGATTAAAAGCATAAAAGCATAGAAGCTTAAAAGCGAACAAGCGTCACAGCGTCTACGCTTTTAAGCGTGGAATAATATACCATTAGGAGAGTGTTCATCCATGATAGCCATAACATCCAATCAAGTATCTGACGAACGTATTGCCGAGATTGTACATCATATTGAGAAGAACGGCGTGCAAGCGCATGTATCGAAGGGTGTGGATCGAACCGTCATCGGTATTATTGGCAAAGCTGATCCTAAGTTAGCCGAGCAGCTCCGTCAAATGAGCGGTATCGAGAACGTCATCAAGATATCCAAGTCTTACAAGCTGGCTAGCCGTGATTTCCATCCCGACAACACCGTGATCCGGATTAAGGATGTATCGATCGGTGGAGATGAGCTCGTCATTATGGGTGGACCGTGTGCGGTTGAATCGCCTGAACAGATCGATGAGATCGCTCGGTTGGTTAAGCAAGCGGGAGGCCAAGTACTTCGAGGCGGAGCATTTAAGCCAAGAACAGGACCGTACAGCTTCCAAGGCGTAGGTGTCGAAGGATTGGTCATGATGGCTGAAGCCGGACGCAAGCACGGACTGTTGACGATAACAGAAGTCATGACTCCGGAATATGTGGACGTGTGCGCGGAGTACGCCGATATTCTCCAAGTCGGAACGCGCAACATGCAGAACTTCGATCTGCTCCGCAAGCTGGGTCAGACCGATCGACCTGTTCTTCTGAAGCGGGGCTTCAGCTCCACGTACGACGAATTCCTGAATGCCGCCGAGTACATATTGGCTGGCGGCAATCCGAACGTTATGCTCTGCGAACGCGGAATTCGTACGTTCGAGACCTACACGCGCAACACGCTTGACCTGACAGCTATTCCTGTCCTTCAGCAGCTTAGCCATCTCCCGGTAATCTCAGATCCTAGTCATGGCACAGGTCGACGCGAATTGGTAGAACGGATGAGCAAGGCATCGGTTGCGGCAGGTGCCGACGGCCTGATTGTCGAGATGCATACCGATCCAGACAATTCCATGACGGGAGACGGTGTTCAATCCTTGTTCCCGGATCAGTTCGCACAATTGTTGGTTGATCTTGAGAAGCTGGCACCACTCTGCGGCAAAACGTTCAATACGGTTAAATCGCACAGTTTCGTTTAAGCGTTGATCGAACTCACATCTACTCGGATTCCCGCTCCCACAAGGGCGGGGATTTTTTATTGATTCAGAATGATTAACTTCGCTGCTTGTTCATCGTCTCGACAAACTCACGGCGTCAAAGGACGCCGTGAGGCGATTATCCTTGTATGTTTTTGGGGTTCTGAGGGAGACTGGAGACTGTCCCCATAGTTGCTTGTCTTGAAGTATGCAGTTAAGCTCGAATTAGTTGATCAATGAGGTTCAGTGGTGATTGCTACTATGTAGAATGCGATTGTTGTGCACACGTTCGAAAAAATCCTGCAAAAGTACATGATTTTTGATCCGTTTGCATCCGAAAGGGAGAAAATCCTGCACTTTTGCAGCATTCCGGAAGTAGATGCCATTTGGAAAACGAAACTCCAAAAACGAAAGAAGAACGAGAGAGGGTATGGGAAGGGGTGGAGAAGCGGAGCGTCCGTCTTTGAAATCTTGTTCACACCGAAACATACAATCATAGGAACAAAATTTCAACAACGGTCGGAATCTCCTCCCATGCCCTCCCCACGCGCCACAACCACCAAGGACCTTGCCGTAGGCCGGGTTTTCTTGTTGTTCAAGCTTTTTGACGAAATTGTGAAAAAAACCGCTTTCATGTAAGCAAAGCTGACATGAGCGCAAAAAATACCTTACATAAGTATTGACGGTTGAAAACGCGTCGTTTTATAATAAATCCATAATCATTGAAAACTTGAACAATGATGATCAATTTTACCGAAATCGTTCGGATATAGGGGGATATGAACATGTCAGTCCAAAACGTAATGTCACTAATTAAGGAAAAAAATATTGAGTGGGTTGATTTCCGTTTTGTCGGGTTGACCGGTAAAGCGAACCATATCAGCTTGCCATCCACTGAAGTAGAAGAAGAGACATTCGAGAACGGCGTAGCGTTTGACGGTTCGTCTATCCCAGGCTTTCGCGGAATTGAAGAATCCGATATGGTTATGATGCCGGATACGGAAACGGCGTACGTAGATCCTTTTACAGCCCACCCTACATTGGTCATTATGTGTAACATTCATTTGCCAAACGGCGAGCGTTATGATCGCGACCCGCGTTCGATCGCGCAAAAAGCCGAAGAATACTTGCAAACCACTGGAATCGGAACGACTGCGTTTTTCGCTCCTGAGTCCGAATTCTTCATCTTCGACGATGTCCGTTACGAATCTGGTATGAACAAATCGTACTTCGAAGTGGATTCCAATGAAGCAGCATGGAACTCCGGTCGTAAGGAAGAAGGCGGCAACCTGGGCTTCAAGGTACCGGTTAAGGGCGGATATGTGCCTGTAGCTCCCATGGATAGCCAACAAGACATTCGCAGTGAAATGTGCCGTTTGCTGGCTGAGTCAGGCCTTCGCATTGAGCGTCATCACCACGAAGTTGCAACAGCCGGTCAAGCTGAGATCAACTTCCGCTTCGACACCTTGACTAAGACAGCCGACAACCTCTTGAAATACAAATATATTGTGCACAACACCGCTCACCAGTACGGCAAGGTTGCTACATTCATGCCTAAGCCATTGTTCGGCGACAACGGTTCCGGGATGCACGTTCACCAATCGATCTTCAACGATGGCACCCCTCTTTTCTATGAAAAAGGCAATTACGCGAACTTGAGTGAAATGGCTATGCACTACATCGGCGGTATTCTGTACCATGCACCAGCTCTGATCGCTTTGACGAACCCGAGCACGAACTCTTTCAAACGTCTCGTACCTGGTTACGAAGCACCGGTCAACCTTGTATTCTCCAAAGGAAACCGTTCCGCTGCCGTACGTATTCCGATTGCTGCTGTTACACCAAAAGGCTGCCGCATCGAGTTCCGGACTCCGGACTCCACGGCTAACCCGTACTTGGCATTTGCCGCTATGTTGCTTGCTGGTCTTGATGGAATCCAGAAGAAAATCGACCCAACCGCTCTTGGCTACGGTCCTTTCGATAAGAATATCTATGAAATGTCCGATGCGGAGAAGAACGAAATCCGCAGCGTACCTGGTACGCTTGACGAAGCACTTGACGCTCTCGAAGTCGACAGCGAGTTCTTGACGCAAGGCGGCGTATTCAGCCAAGACTTCATCAACAACTACATCGAGTTGAAACGCGGCGAAGCTAAGGCAGTAGCCATTCGCATTCATCCGCACGAGTACGGTCTGTACTTCGATTGCTAATCATTATCGCTTTAGCCCTAATACCCAACACTTCGACCTCCAGCTATTTGGCTGCGAGGTCTTTTTTCTGTTCATCCATAAAAATAGCTATGAATATCAAAAAATAGGTATGTAACAGGTGGAGAAGAAGATGTAGAATGGACTTGACTTTGAAAACAACTGGGAGGGGTAAAGGGATGACAGTATCTGCACAGTCCAAGCTAGCCTTATTAGGCGGTACTAAAGCGGTTACAATGGAAGTGGGCAATCTATTCAAGTGGCCAATCGTAACAGAGGAAGACGAGCAAGCTGTACTTGAAGTTATCCGTTCCGGCTCTATGTCCAACACGGATATTACAGCCAAATTCGAAGAAGATTTCAAGGCATGGCTCCATATGGATTATGCACTAGGCTTCAACAATGGGACGGCTTCGCTGCAAGCCGCCATGTATGCTTGCGGTGTTGGCGTTGGTGATGAGATCATCTGCCCAAGCGTAACGTATTGGGCGTCTGGGCTGCAAGCGTTCAACCTTGGGGCCACCGTCGTATTTGCTGATCTGGACCCTGTCACGTTATGCATAGATCCTAACGATATTGAACACCGAATCGGTGAGAAGACGAAGGCCATTATGGTCGTGCATTATTTGGGACACCCGGCCGACATGGATCCGATCATGGAAATTGCCGCGCGACGCAATCTGAAAGTGATCGAAGACGTATCCCACGCGCAAGGAGGCTACTATAAAGGAAGAAGACTTGGTACGATCGGACATGTCAGTGCGATGTCGCTGATGGCTGGCAAGTCGCTTGCCGTTGGCGAAGCTGGGATGCTGCTCACGAACGATCTGAACATGTATGAGCGCGCACTGTCGCTAGGGCATTACGAGCGTTTCGGTGCAAAGATTGAGAGTCCGGAGTTGAAACCATTCACCGGGTTACCGCTTGGCGGGTACAAATATCGCATGCATCAGGTGAGCTCTGCGATGGGCCGCGTACAGCTCAAGTATTACGATCAACGCTGTGCTGAGATCGATAAGGCGATGAACTACTTCTGGGATCTGCTCGACGGCGTTCCAGGACTTCGCCCGCACCGCACCGCGCCAGGCACAGATAGCACGATGGCTGGCTGGTATGCGGCGCATGGACACTTCGTGCCGGAAGAGCTAGGTGGCCTGTCGGTTACTCGCTTCTGTGAAGCGGTCCAGGCCGAAGGCGCTATCGCGGGTCCGGGCTGTAACTTGCCGATGCACAAGCATGCTCTTTTGCACGACGCCGACGTGTATGGTCACGGGAAGCCGACTCGTATTGCCCATGCAAGCCGCGATGTTCGGGAGCTGGATAACAGCTTACCGGTCAGCGACAAGATAGGGCAGCTAGTTTACTCCATTCCATGGTTCAAGCATTTCCGTCCTGAACAGATCGAGCAATATGCAGCGGCCTATCGCAAAGTAGCCGAGAACTATCAAGAGCTGCTCGAAGGCGACAAGGGCAACGCTCCATTCGTAGGCGGCTGGCATTTGTCCAATCGCAGGTAATGGCTATTAAACCTCGCAAATGATTGCGTAAGAAGGGACATTATTCATGATTCATATCATATGGAATGAACCACAATGTCAAATGATCCGTGCAGAAGGACGCGTTAGCTATACAGAATATGTATTCGAATTATTGACCTATCTTGGCCTGTCTTATACGAAATGGTCCCCGTCATCTTGGATGGCACAGCTACCAGGAGGGCTGACCATTGTGGTTGGAGAGAGTGATGATCCTCAGTGGGAGCAAGCTTGTGAAGCTTATTGCCGCGACGGCAACACCATACTCGCAATCGGAGGGTTGTTTGGCCTGGACCGACTGTACGGTGTGACGACTGTCAGCAATGACGTGAACATAACCGAAGGCTGGGTGGATTGGGGAATAGCTTCTATCGCGGAAGATCTGCTTAGCTCCTTTCACTTCTTCGGTTCTATATGTGTGCTGGAAAGCGTAGAAGCTGCGGACGACAGTGTTGATGGAGGAGCGAATCTACAGAAGTGGGGGCAGCTCGTACGCCGGAACGGGGTATTACGTGAGTCGTTCCCGGCATTAGCGGTCAAGTCGATTGGCAGAGGGAAGGCCGTCTTGCTGGCGGTCAACTTAATGGAGACATTCAGTCTCATTCAACAGGGCATGAAGGTAATCAAGGACGGACCGGCTGCACCGGACGGGACGGGGGCGATTGACGATAACATTCTGAAGGCAGATGACGCTTGTGTGCTGGATTGGAATCGCGACCGCAATGCCGTAATACCGGAAGGCGCTCCGTTCTATCTTCATCCGATTGTGGATGAATGGCGGATTCTCTTCATGCGGCTCATTCATCAGCTATTCACAGAAGCTGGTCAGACGTTCGGACAGTTGTGGCTGTGGCCGGATGGAATATCCGCGCTCGGGCATATCTCTCACGATACGGACCGGAACATTGTCGATCAGGCACATACCACACTCGACCGATTGGCTGAAGCTGGCGTTCATTCTACATGGTGTATCATTATGCCAGGTTATCCGGAGGACGTGAATCGCCGGATCGTCGCCGAAGGACACGAAGTGGCACTCCACTATAATGCATTAGGCTCGGAAATACCGGAGAGCCAATGGAAAGAGTCCCACTTCAAATATCAATTCGATATGCTGCAAGAGCAGTTCCCAGATCAGAAGATCGTTTCGAACAAGAACCATTATCTTCGCTGGGAAGGCGATTTCCAATTGTTGCAATGGTGCGAGCGTCAAGGGATCCGGATGGAGCAGACGAGAGGCGGCACGAAGCAAGGCAATAAAGGATTCCTGGCCGGTACATCACATCCGTTCCTATCGTTCGATCCCTCTACGGGCCAGCATGCGACGAACGTCGTCAGCCTGCCTACACTGTCATGGGACCCGCCATTTCCAATGCGCTGTACAGCGGAAGAAGCGTTTGCCTTGACCGACAGGGCGCGGGACGTATATGGGGTCGCTCATTTCTTATTCCATCCCTATATGGTCGCGGTTGAGAGCCAAGTCGGCGATATCATGGTGAAGCTTGTCCAATATGGCCGAAGTCAAGGTTTGGATTGGTGGACTGGCGAGCAAATTCTGAAGTGGTTCGATAAACGTCGTCAAATTACCGTCGAATGGTCAGCTGGAGAGGCAGGCGAGTCCGCTCAAGGTCGTATCGTCTCAACGGCTGATACGGAGATCGAAGGTATAACCGTGCTGTTTGCTTACAATGAAGAGGAGTTCGGAACGTCGGAGCATCCTTGGGGCATTGCGGTCGACAACGGAGCTGAGCTTGCCCGAGTCACCAATGTGATCCGGTACGGCTGCAAGTATAAGGAAGTGCAGCTGCATGTGCAGCCGGGTGAAACGAAGATTTGGTTGACCCGCTAAGCTCTGAATCATGAGATAATAACAAATGAGTAAGAGGAAAGCCGATTCCCGAGTCTTGACGACTTAGGGATCGGCTTTTATTTATTGATGTAAGGCTTCATCGATATCCATCATTCGCGTCTTTCAATCTTCTACACCTTGAACCGCGCGATCATCGCGTTCAACTGCTCGACGCGCTCGTTCAGCGATTCGGTCGCGCCCGTCATCTGCTCCAGCGCAGCGGCTTGCCGCTCGGACGATTGCGCGATCGCATGGTTGTGGCCGACGGCATCGCGCGTGATGCGTTCCATTTCGCTCACCGACTGGCGCACAATCTGCGAGCCGGCGGCAATCTCGCGCGAGGCGGTCGACACGTCGCGAACCTGTTCGGTTACGCGCTCGACTTCCGCCTGAATCGCGTGGAACGTGCGATTCGCGTCGTGCACGGCCTGCATGCCGGCTTGCACCTCGGCCGTGCCAGCCTGGATGGCGGTCACGACGTTGTCGGTGTCCGCCGCCGTCTGCTCGATCAGTGCTGCGATCTGCTGCGCGGATTGCTGCGATTGCGCGGCGAGCTTGCGTACTTCGCCGGCTACGACGGAGAAGCCTTGGCCGTGCTGGCCGGCGCGAGCGGCTTCGATCGAGGCGTTCAGCGCCAATATATTCGTCTGCGCGGCAATGCCTGTCATTGTCTGCACAATATGGCCGATCTCTGCAGAGCGATGCTCCAACTGCGCGATGCTCTCGGCGAGTGTGTTCGTCGTGGAGACGATCGTCTCCATCTGCGACATCGCTTTGTCCACCTGCGCATTTCCGTGCTTCGCTTCGGTCATGGCTGCAAGCGAAGCGCTACTGGCGATGGCGCTTGATCCGGCTATTCGCTCAATGGCTGCACTCACGCTCTCCATCGAGCGGGCCGTCTCGCCGACTTGCTTCATATGTACGGCAGAACCCGTGGCCACTTCCCGAATGGCTGATGTGACCTGCTCGGCTGATTGTCCCGTATGTTCGGCGGTTTCAGCCAACTGATGGGAGGCGTGCTGCAGCTGTGAAGCATTGTCGCGGATTCCACGGATGATCGCGGATAGATCATCGACCATCCGTTGGAAGCTGCGGGATAACATGCCGATCTCATCCGATCGTCCTGTCTCCACGGAAACCCGAAGATCGCCGGATTGTACTACGGTGATGACGGCATTCAGTCGCTTTAACGGCTGAATTAATATTTTGGCGATCAGCCATATGGCCGCAATTGACAGCAGCAGCATAGCGGCGGTAAGCCAGATGATGAATATGCGATTTTGCTGCAGCCGGTCATAGACAGAACTAGCGTCGAAATCCGCTCCAACTACCCCTATCATCTCACCAGAAGCGTTCTTAATCGGAACATAAGCTGTCAACGTGGCGCCGTATTGATCGTTCGACAAATCTCCGATTTGTACGGATTTCTGAGTGAATACTGCGGCAAGAGCGGGATACGGTTCGGATTCCACTTTTCCAAACGCTGAGAAATCTTCCTTGGCTTCCAGCGGAGCGCCGTCCACCACATAATAATATTCGCTCTCCCCGTTGCGATCCCGCTGTCCCATCGTATACAAATATTTCAAGCCGTATGTAAGTTTCATTTCATTCAACAGGAGTCGGAGCTCTTGATAATAAGGGGATTCCGCAGATAAAGTCTGGTAGGGCTCGAGCTTGATCTTCTTGGCGGCCTGTTCGGCTATGACTTTGGCTTGATCGCCTAATGCCTTCGTAATTAAATCAGCACTCGCCCGGTATAACACCACGCTAAGCAGACAGCCAGAAAGGAGTAGAACAACGGTAAGAGACAGGATGATGCGGGACTGCAAGCTTTTCAACACGGACCCCTCCAGAAATATACAAGTAAACACTCAAGTAATTGTACTATAATCCGTTCTGGGTTCAAATAAATTGTAGTCAATCTTTTGTAACAAATTACGAGTATAATGATCGTATAGAGAATGCCGCTTGAAGTGGGAGTAGGAGGAGATAGGATGGCTTCTGCGTGGACGGAACAAGAGGCGGTGCATCTACTGAATCGAACGACCTTTCATACATCGCCTGATGACATTGCTGCAGCGCTGCGGCTTGGCAAGGAGGAGACGGTGCGTAGGCTGATTACCGGTGAACCGCTGTTCGGAGAGGCGCGAACCTTGCTGCCGATCGAGGAAGTGTTGGCAGATGGGAAAAATCTGAGCACGACCGCTATCAGCGATTATCAGACGTATTGGCTATATCGGATGACCGAGACTAGCGCTCCGCTTACGGAGAAAATGACGTTGTTCTGGCACGATCACTTCGCGACCTCCTTTCGGAAGGTAAACAATGTGTCGCTTATGGTGCAGCAGAACGAGCTGTTCCGCAAGTATGCGCTGGGGAGCTTCTACGATCTGTTGATCGAAGTCGGGAAGGACCCGGCGATGGTCATCTGGTTGGACGGGAACAGCAACAAGAAGGGCAAGCCGAATGAGAACTATGCCCGGGAAGTGATGGAACTGTTCACCCTAGGCATCGGTAATTACTCGGAGGAGGATGTCAAGGAAGCTGCGCGTGCATTCACAGGCTGGTCGGTCAACAAGGAAGACAATTATAAGATCAGCTTCAATTCGAAGCAGCACGATACCGGTACGAAGAAAGTGTTGAGTGAAAGCGGTAACTTCAACGAGCATACCGTCGTTGACGTCTTGTTCCATCAGGCAGCGCTTTCTCGGCATATGGCTTCCAAGCTTCTGCAGGCTTTTGCAACGGCCGATCCACCAGAAGAATGGGTCAATCAAGTAGCCGCAGATTTCAAGGATAGCGCTACGGTAGGCGATGTACTCCATAAGCTGTTCCTGTCAGAGAGATTCTACAAGACTGAATATCGCCGGGCGATCATCAAGTCTCCCGCCGAATATGTGGCCTGGATTATTCGCGCCTATCAGATTCCGTTGTCGAAAGGCTACGTGTCTGCGATGCGCAAGATGGGGCAGGAGTTGTTTTTGCCGCCAGATGTGTCCGGCTGGGTAGAAGGGACTTCCTGGCTCATGTCGTCCTCTCTGTTGGCCCGCTATCAGTTCGCGGAATCGATAGCCAAGAAAGTGAAGAGTACGATGTTCACGGAACGACCGTACAATCTTGCAGCCGGGGCTGAGGCCCAGGATTATGTATGGGTGTGGAGCCGATATGCAGGAATCGGGTCACTCGGTAAGCAAACCGAGACAGCGATGGTCCGGTATGCGGAAGATACGTTCCTATACGCCAAATCCAAGATCAATGGAATGCGCGGGTTGCTGCAACTGCTGCTGATTAGTCCGGAAGCCCAGATGAAGTGAGAGGAGGCGAACATAATGAAACATATGACTCGAAGAGAGCTGTTGATCAAAGGGACCGCCTTGTTCGCGACTCTTGGACTGGGTGTTCCGTTGTTCCTGAATCAGCAGGGCCATGCATTAATTACGGATGCAGCGTTGGCTGATCAAGCGGACTCTACCGGGGCAGCATCTGGGACGGGATTAGCAGTGAAGTCCCCCGTGTTGGTCGTCGTTCAGTTGTCTGGAGGCAATGATGGGATGAATACCGTCATTCCCTATGGATTAGGTGGTTATTTCGACGCGCGACCGACACTCAAAGTTACAGAGGATGAAGTATTGGCCTTGAACGGGCAGATTGGCTTGCACCCCAGCTTGGTCGGCCTTCATGAGATGTACAAGAACGGTAAGCTGGCTGTCATACAAGGTGTGGGCTATCCGAATCCGGATCGTTCGCACTTCCGCTCCATGGACATTTGGGAGACGGCTGTCCCTGAGAAGCTGTCGCATTCCGGCTGGCTGGGGCGGTATGTGCAATCTTCACTTGGAACCGTCCGCAATCCGCTGAAAGCCGTTCAGGTTGGCAACAATGCGAGCAAAGTGTTCAATGGCGACCAGGTTAATGTCCCTGTCATTCAGACAATGGAAACGTTCAATTTCCTCGATCCCAAGACACCTGTTGCTGATCAGAATCGGATTGCCAAGGCTTTCCTCGATATGTATGATCCTGAGCGGCAAGGCGAGCAGCTGAAAGTAACTTGCCAGCGGGGTATCGATGCCTATAATAGTGTGGAGGCGATCCATTCGCTTAGCCCAGACTATCAGAACAAAGTCGAATATCCGAAAGGCAATTTTGCCAAAGACCTTCAACTTGTCGCGAAGATGTTGGCCGGCAAATCTGGAACGCGGGTGTTCTATGTCCAGCTTGGCGGATTCGACGATCATGCGCAGGAGAAGGAGCAGCACGCTAGTCTGTTGAAGGAGCTCGACTTGGGCCTTCAAGCCTTTTACCAAGACTTGGAGGCACAAGATCTGGAGAGCGAAGTAGTGACGATGGCGTTCTCCGAGTTCGGACGCAGGGTGAAGGAGAACGGTAGTGGTGGTACCGACCACGGGACTGCAGCGCCGGTATTCGTACTAGGCGGGAATGTGAAGGGCGGTCTGTATGGGGTTTACCCTAGCTTGACCGACCTCGACCGCAACGGCGATCTGAAGTATGAGGTTGACTTCCGTTCCGTCTACTACACATTGATGGACGGTTGGTTGAAGGGTGATGCAGTCGGTGTGCTGGGCAAGTCATATGAGAAGTTGCAATTCATTTAAAACTGCTACGGGTAGAGGGTATGCTTTCCTCGTATAGATCTGATTACCGTTAGAAAAAAAACCGTCCGGATCGCCGGACGGTTTTTGGTCAAGTGGTAAACCGTGCTTCTATTGCAGCATATTCCTAATTTCTTCTTCTGACATTCCGGAGGTCTCGGCTATCAATTTAATGTCAATTCCTTTGGAGAACAATTTTTTTGCCATCTCCAATTTTCCTTTTGCTACGCCTTCTGTTCTTGCTCCTTCAAGCATGGAAGCCTCATCGTGTAAATATTTTTGTCTAGCTTCATACAACCTGCGGGCCTCTTCGTCCTGACTTAGAAACTCCAAGGTCGTCATGGCTTTTTTCAAAGTAGGTTCTCGCATCGTTAATACCTCCCACTTGGATTTATCCGCACCTTTCAAGAACAATAACCAATTTATAAGACCACCATCAATTGGAACGGCCTGTTCATCTAGCTTCGGCAATTCAATCATATGCACTTCAATATCGTCAATCAAGGGAATACCCGATTATACCATGCATTTCGTCGTCTGATGCAAATTGATCGAAAGCTTCTGCCAGCTTGCTGATCAAGATCAGCGGTTTCTGGGTCGAGCTACTGAGCTCGCTCGTATACTTCGAGCAGCTTATCGATCGGGATGCCATTGATGGTGAGCCCTTCGATCTGACAGCCTTCGATGGTCACGCCGGATAGATCACAGTTGCGAATCGTGCTATCGCGCATGTTCACGTCATCCATATAGAGCGGCTTGTAGTCTCCAGGCTGGAGAAGCCAACTGTCTCTTAATGTTGACCCCTTGATGGATACGCCGGATAAGTTGCAGTTCACGAATTCGGACCCTTCAAGATCGCAACGGTCAATGGTCGATCTCTTGAAATCATTTTCCGAGAAGCGAATTGGAGTTGTATGTCCGCCCAAGTCGTGGATGACCGCTCCGTTCATCTGACTGAATCCGATTGAAAGTCCATCGAGATCCAGATGCCTTAAGGAGAGATTGGCCATACCGCCGTGGTGGATTCGCATTCCGTTCAGCCGGCTGTCGAATACTTCAGCACCCGTAAGATCCACATCACGCATCACGATACCCCGCATATCGGAGCTCTCGATCTTGGCTGCGTTGAAGTCGGCTCTCATCCATGTCTTGCGTGCAAAATCACTCTGCTTGAATCGGTCCAGAAGCTCGCCAACACTTCCGTGATCACCGAATCGCTCGATAGCCAGCTTCAAGCTGTCACTCTCGGATTGGCCTGACTGCATCAATTCCGCTACAGTTTCCAGCAGATGACGCTTCCATTCCTGCTTCGTCTCGATCACTTCCTCGGTTACCAGCACATGTCGGAATAACGTATCGATATACTGTTCAATGGCTTGCATCCTCGTCGCCCTCCTTCAGAAATTCGTCCAATACCTGCTTAATAAATTCCCATTCTCTCCGCTTCTGTGCATAATAACGAACCCCGTCAGCGGTTATGCGGTAGTACTTACGCCGCCCACCGGCTCCACCTTCCTCGTCGCTCCAGTAGGATTCGATCATAAGCTGCTGCTCCAGCCGTTTGAGCGCTAGATACATCGTGCCTTCCTTGAGTTCGAAGTTCGCCTTGCTCCGTTCTCTTGCCGACTTGGCCAGCTCATAGCCATACATCGATTGCCGGGACAGAAGAGCAAGCAATATGGTGTCGATGTTGCCTTTGAGTAGTTCTTTGTTAATTTCCAGAATGCACCACCTCAACAATATATATAATACATAGTACTCTATAATGCAAGGTATATTTCGCACTTCTGTAAAGGAGTTTAATTACTCGGGCTCGAAGTTGTAGGAATCGATGAGTCCAAGTAGGCTTGCTCCAAGAGTTGGTACAGGGTTAATCCAAGAGGAGATGATGAATTAATGAATCAAGCGACACCGCGCAACCTGCTGCAACAAATCACCTATTCTCTCGAGCGTTCGTTCGATATTCGCGTTGATACGGCAACCCCGATTTTCCGCGGTCATTTGAACGAGAAGTGGATCATGGAATCCAATAGAGGGGCTTTGTTCGTCAAAAGTTATAACCGGGATCGATACTCGAGATACGAGCCACAGATCTGGGAAGAGATAGAGCTCGCCTTGCAGCTGCACGCGGCATTGAATAGCAAGGGCGGAGCATGCCCCGCGTTGCTTACTCCCGATGGCAATCTGCCGTATATCCAAGTGACGGATGAAGGGGAACGATTCGTCGTGATGGAGCTATGCAAGGGGAGTATAGTAGATTCGAGTTCGCTGAATGGACGTCAAATGTACAGTCTTGGAGCCGCTGCGGCACAGATGCACCAGGTTTGGAATGAGACGGACGATCTATGGATAGATGGCGGCGGGCGTACAAGGGACCTGGTCCCCTTATGGCAAGTATGTCGTCAGGAGATGGAGCAGACATGGGAGACTAGGTGGAGCCGGGCGCTTACGACAGGGAATGGACACTTTCAATCTGCATTACTGCTGCAAAAAGAAGTGATCGAACGTATCCATGACCGGGATTTCAAAGATGGCTCGCCAGGTTGGACGCATTTGGACATGTGGACAGATAATCTGCTGTTTCATGACAGCTCATTAGCCGCCATCGTTGATTTTGATCGGGTCYGCTATTCATTTCCTCGGCTGGATGTCGGGCGGGCTATTCTGTCTTGCGCTTGGCAAGACGGTACGTTCCGGGAAGAAATCGCAGCCGCATTCGCCGAAGGGTACCGCTGCTATAAGGAACTTCCCAAGGGCAGTATGCTGCAAGCGGTCAAGCACATCTGGTGCGTGGAATCGTTCTGGTGGCTGCATGAGGGAATGGATCGAAGTGATCGTGTCGTCGAGCGGTTCGTGAACGAAATGCTATGGACAGCCAGGCAGTGGGATACGCTGGAGGATACACTGGGCGGGATATAACAATTGGTTCAGCACGGAGAAGATTTTAGAAATTTAATATCATAAATAACTGATTTTTGTTGAAGTATTATTTCTTGCATCATATAATATTATAAGACTGTAAACGGTTACAAGTGGCGGGAGGCAATGTTGATGACCATTTCTAAGGTGCAAAAATATCGATTAGCCCTTTTTTGGAGACTGTTCACCAACTACTTCGTCGTTATTCTCATCCCGGTTATTGTCTCCAGCATTCTGGCTCATGTTCTTGTAGTCCGCACGATTGAGAAGGATGCAGAGAAGCTTAATGACGTCGTCATCAGCCACTTTTCCAAGCAGACGGACACGGCGCTTGATTCTTTGAAGACCAGTATGATCAACATGCTCAGCTCCTCCAATCTACTAAGTCTGCTCCGTGTCGTGGATGAATCGCGTGACAATCCGCAGCGTGCGGAGCAATTTCATTCATTACGAGAACAGTTGATGAAGCTTCAATCCGATAAATTAGTATCGAAGGCATTCTTATACTTTGCCAATCACGATATGGTGGTTGATGTCGATATTTATACGGATAAAACGTATTACTTCGATTATCGGTTTCCGATGATGGAGCGGCAGGGGGAAGTGTATCTATCTCATTTTATCGGCAAGAAGATGATGGACTTCACCGATTCGAAGGCAATGGGCATGTCCGCCATCATGAGTTATCCATTTAACACCGACAAGCCCGAGATGTATCTAGTCGTCGAATTCAACGAGAGCAAACTCCAGGAGCAGATCAACATCCCGGAGGAGTGGGTGACGGGAACGGCCATAGCTACCAGCCAAGGGCTCATCATGAATCAGAATGGCTTGACCGATAAGGAAGCGAAGGCAGTGCTGGAGCATACGCGGGCCAATTCCATGGGATCGCAATTCCTCATCACAGACGAGATCGCCATGTCGCTCGTGAAATCCCGCTTCGACGAATCATGGTATTATGTGACGATCGCGGACTTGCGTACGCTAATGAAGCCTGCACACATTACGCGGGCGATCAGTTGGGCATTTCTTGTCTTTTTCCTTGTGGTGGGCAGCTTCGTGTCTTACTATTTAAGCCGTCGCTTGTATCGTCCGATCAAGGAAATTACAGAAGAGAACAAAGAGTTGTCTCAACGGGTAAGCGGGATGTCCCCCATGGTGCAGGAGTTGTTCGTGACCAAGATTTTGCAAGGCGAATACCGCGATGCGCTGTCTATTGAATATTTTGCAAAGGAAATCAAGTTTACATATCACAAGAATTCGGTACGAACGGTTCTGTGCCTGGCGCTTCATTACAATTCGCAGGAATATGAACAATTGACAGAGACGACGAAGTCCTTTATGCTCGTGGAGCTCAAGGAACGTATATTCAAATCCTCGCCATCGATGGTCTGGCTATGCCAAACGAAGCCGGACGTGATAGCGTGCGTCGTGCAACATGACCCTTTCCTGCACTTCGGAGCCGAGGAGGCCGCGGCCATCATCAGCGTTGTGCTGGAGCAATACAGCCCCTACTTCAAGGCGACGATAGGGATCGGCAAGACGGTGAACGCCATCGAGGATCTGCATGAATCGTATGAACTGGCGTCGTCCGTTCTCCAGAATCGTGGCCTTGATTCCGATGTGGAGATATGCCGCAGTCCGAATGTATGGGAGCGAACGCAGTGGGAAAGCTTCTTATCGGTTCAGGATGTGAACCGGATCATGAACCAATACAAGACGCGGGAGTTTGACTTGCTGCTACAATCTGTGTTCGATATGCTTGATGAGGGAAACCGTAAGAATGCTACAGCTATTCAGGTCAAATATTTGTGTACTGACGTTCTCAACACTTGGATCCGTGCCGTAGAAACTGAGCAAAATGATTTCAACGTGCCTTTCTTCTCAGGACTGTTCGAGAGGCTCAACCGTTGTATGACATGGGATGAACTGAGGGACTGTTTCCAAGACATTCACAATATTTTGTTTCGGGCGGAGGAGCCTGATCATCGGGCCAAACAGTTTACCGATATATTGGCCTATATCCATGAACATTACAACGAGGAGCTGTCGATCGAATATTTTGCCGGACTGTTGAATATGTCGAACGGCCACTTCAGCCGTACCTTCAAAGAAGAGGTGGGCGAGAAGTATGTGGAGTATATCGCGAAATATCGGCTGAAGCAGGCCAAGCAATTTTTACTCGAAACGGACTTGAAAATCGATGACATCGCAGAGAAGGTCGGGTACTGGGGACGTAACTCGTTCATCCGAACTTTTCGCAAATATGAAGGCATTACTCCTGCCAAATATAGAGGGATCAACCATTGACTTCATTTTTTCTGAAGTCTCTTTTTTTTCCTCCGATCACCCGGGACAGCCGTGAATTCCTAGATGAACGAACCTTTGCAAAAAAAGAGACTGGGGTAATTATGTATGCTTTACGGTATGTGTCCGACTTTGTATAGTTAGGCCATCAACCAGTGTGAAAACGCTACCAAGGGAGGGGCTGGAGGACATGCAGCAGCGTAATTATGTATGGTACATGATGAGAAAGCACCGCGCCCTGTACCTGTTAATGCTGCCAGGGATTTTGTATTACATCATCTTCAAATATGCACCTATGTACGGAATCATCATTGCCTTTCAAGACTATTCGATCGGCAGAGGGATACTCGGAAGCAAGTTTGTAGGGATGAAGCATTTTATCGAATTCTTCTATGTGAATCCGGATTCTTGGAAGCTGATCCGCAATACCGTGATGCTGAACGTGTATGACATCCTGTTTCATTTTCCGGCACCAATCATCTTAGCCCTGCTGTTCCATGAGATTAAGAACAAAATGTTCAAACGAATTGTACAGAGCATCAGCTACATGCCTCACTTCTTATCAACGGTTGTCATTGCTGGTATCCTAGTCACCTTTCTTTCTCCGCAAACCGGGATCATCAATTTGCTTCTAGTGAAGGTGTTCGGGATGGAGCCGATCCTGTTCCTAGGTCTGCCTGGTTGGTTCCGGACGATCTATGTCAGCTCAGAAATATGGCAAAAGGTCGGCTGGGGGACGATTCTGTACCTGGCTGCCATTGCCGGTATCGATCCGACTCTGTATGAAGCCGCCAAGATGGATGGGGCGAACCGCTTCCATCAAATGCGCCATATTACGTTCGTCGGCATGGTACCCGTCATGATCATACTGTTCGTCCTTACGCTCGGCCACTTCATGGAGACCGGATTCCAAAAAATATTGCTGTTATATAATTCCATGAACTATGAAACTTCGGACGTCATCAACACATTCGTGTATCGGCGCGGCATCTTGGATGCGGATTTCAGCTTCGCCACAGCCGTCGGGTTATTCCAGTCGGCCATCGGCCTGGTCCTCGTCGTTGCCGCTAACCGGATTGCCAAGAAATATTCAGAAACGAGCTTGTGGTGAAGGAGGGGCCGAATTGAAAATCAAACAATCGATGGCCTCCAGGCTATTTGATACGTTCAACTATGTGAGCATGATCCTGCTGATTATCGTAATGATATTCCCGCTCGTCTATGTATTCAGCGCTTCAATCAGTGATAACGCCCGAGTGTCGAGCGGGGATGTGCTGCTCTTGCCCAAGGGAGTTACGCTTATTGCTTACAAACAGCTGTTGTCCAATCCGGATCTATGGGTCAGCTACTGGAATACGATCCGCTATACGCTCGTTCATGTAGTGCTGACCTTGATTGCAACCTCGGCCATGGCTTATCCGCTGGCGAAGAAATGGTTACCTGGTCGAAAAATTATTCTGATCATGGCCGCGTTCACCCTACTATTCAGCGGCGGGATGATCCCGACGTTCCTAGTCGTTCAGAAGTTGGGGATGTTGAACACGATCTGGGCAATCGTCCTGCCGACGCTTATCAGTACGTGGTACTTGTTCATCATGCGGACGTTCTTCGAAGCATTGCCAGAGGAGTTAGAGGATGCGGCGACAATCGACGGCTGCTCCTCGCTGCAAGTGCTGCTGCGGATCGTGCTGCCATTATCGATGCCAGTCATGGTAACGATCGGCTTATTCACAGCTGTGAATCAGTGGAACGCCTTCTTCGATGCACTCATCTACTTGAACGGCCGTTCGATGTATCCGCTGCAGATCATGCTTCGGAACATTCTCGTGGCCGGCACTACGATTCAGGGTGAAGGTGATCTGACCCTACTGCAGACAATGAAGTACGCCATCATCATCATTGCTACGCTCCCGATCCTATGCGTGTACCCGTTCATCCAGAAATACTTCGTACAGGGAACGATGATCGGCGGAATTAAAGGATAGTTGTAGATTCCATGGAATCTAGCACTATATAGGCTTACTTTTTAACCATTATAGGGAGGTAAACGCATGAAAAAAAGAACGTTGGCAATGGCACTGACCACGGTTATGCTCGGAAGTTTGGTCGCAGCAGGGTGCTCGAGCAATTCGAAAGATACGCCCCCTGCTGGAGATACGAAGAAAGCGGACGACTCCAAGAAGCCGATCACCTTCTCCTGGCTAGCCTATGACCGCCCGGAAGGAAAAGTACGCCAGGACTGGGACATCTTCAAGGAAATAGAAGCCAAGACTGGTGTCAAGGTAGAGTTTCAAGTGGTCAGTCAGGAAGGGTTGAAGGAAAAGAAGCAGATCATGATTGCAACCAATACGGTAACAGACTTCATTCAGGTCGATACATTGGAAGGAAGACAGCACGGCCCGGACAAAGTGTTCTTGAACTTAAAGGACTACTTGAACAAAGCACCGAACCTGAAGGCGTTCTACGACAAATATCCAGAGGCCAAAGCGGTCGCTACAGCTGCTGACGGCGGGATCTACACCGTTCCTGTCATTGAGGGCGATGCAGCAGGGAAAGGCTTTAACTTCATCTGGTACACACGTAAGGACATCATGGATAAGTACAATCTCAAGGAGCCGACCAATCTCGATGAATTCTACCAGTACTTGAAAACACTCAAGGAAAAACAGCCCGATACGTATCCACTCATCAATAACGCCCTTGTCGGCGATACCGGGTTATTCACGACATTCGGAAGAGCCTTCACCGGCATTCACGGCTTCTATAACCTCGACCCGTCTACAGATAAATATGCGTTTGCTCCTTATCATAAAGGATATAAGGACTCGCTTATTTTCCTGAATAAACTGTATAACGAGAAGCTGCTGGACCCTGAATTCTCCATGATTACGCAAGCACAGTGGGAAGAGCGGATACTTAGAGGCAAATCGCTTGTGACGTATTTCTGGAAGGCTGACTTAGAGACTCTGATGGACAAAGGTCGTAAAGCGGGCATTGCCGATTATACACTCGATGCGATTCCTCAATTCGCTGCAGCCGGAATCAAGAATTATCAATTCTCCCGTCCGGTTGTCGGTGCCGCTGGCCGCGCCATCTCGGCTAAAGTGAAAGACAAGGACAGAGCAGTCCAGTATCTGGACTACTTACTAGGCGAAGAAGGCTCCAACTACTTAGCCTTGGGCATCGAAGGTAAGACGTTTACGAAGGAGAATGGCAAGCCGGTTTACAACAAGGATTTCGGCGCCTCACCATTCACTGTACTGCGTAAGGACTGGGGTGTCTGGTACGACATGATTGCGCTCGACAATGCGAAGTCCCGCGAGGTGTGGGAAACAAGCTTAAGTGAGAAGGGCAAGGATATCAACAAGCGTTACGAATCGTTCATAATTCCGGCACCGAAGCAGATCGTGAAAACGACTGAAGAGCTGGAGCTGGAGAAATCCAAGCTGAACAACTTAAACAAATTCCTGGAGCAGAAGCTGACCGAATTCGTTGCGGGTAAGACGCCGATCAATGATAAGACGTACGAAGAATTCATCGACCAGGCGAAGAAACTCGGCTCTGACGAACTGCTTAATATGTACAATGCGTCCTATACTCGCACTTACGGCAAGAAGTAAGCAATCGGGCAGGTAACCCCTGCCCGTTGGATTGGAGGGATACGAATGGTCGATGATTTCAAGGTCATTGATGTGGACGTCCACAATGAACAATATGATTCCGCCTTGCTGCCGTATTTGGCCGAACCTTGGCGATCTCGAGTAGCAACGACTGGAATCGGGTATGCCGGCTCCGGGTACTATTCGCCTGTAGGTGTGATGAAGAAGGATGCCATTCCGCCCGGTGGTGGCAGAGCCGGATCAGATCCCGACTTATTGATCAAGCAACTGCTTGAGGGCTACAATGTGGAATACTGCGTGTTGACCGGGGTTGTGTACAACATCTCGACGACACACGATCCGGATTATGCGGCGGTCATATGCTCGGCCTACAACGACTTCTTGATCGCGGAATGGCTGGGCAAGCATAAGGCGTTCAAAGGTGCCATGGCCGTTTCTACATTGGACCCGCATCTAGCCGCGAGAGAGATTGACCGCGTCGGCGGCCATCCTGATATCGTGGAAGTTATGATCTCCAGCGCCGCTCGTTCGCCGCTCGGTCAGCGGCTGTATCACCCGATCTATGAGGCGGCGGAACGGAACGGT
Organism: Paenibacillus sp. P4_E11; assembly: GCF_056401635.1. Lineage (NCBI taxonomy): Bacteria > Bacillati > Bacillota > Bacilli > Caryophanales > Paenibacillaceae > Paenibacillus > Paenibacillus sp. P4_E11. The sequence continues at coordinate 107,232 of NZ_JBFUIX010000007.1, forward strand.
CTACCCCTTGCGATACATCCGGGTGCGGAAGGAGGGGGCAGCTCGACTGCCCCTACTGCAGCAGGTTATCCGTCCCGGTACATCGAGTGGCACACTTGCTTATCGCAAATGTTCATGGCTCATCTCGTCAGCATGGTGTGTGAGGGTGTATTCGAGAAATTCCCACGGTTGAAGGTGGTGCTTACCGAAGGGGGCATTGCCTGGCTGCCGCACTTGATGTGGAGGCTCGACAAGAACTATAAGGCGCTCCGCTCAACGGTCCCGTGGCTGAAGAAGCTGCCTAGCCAGTACATTCGCGAGCATTGCTACTTATCGACGCAGCCTATTGAGGAGCCGGACAATCCGCAGCATCTGATCGACTTGTTCAATATGATCGATGCCGAGAATATGCTCCTGTATTCGAGCGATTATCCGCACTGGGATTTCGATTCGCCGGATATGATTCTGAGGAGACTGAAGCCGGAGGCGAAGCGTAAAATCTTTTACGAAAACGCCAAAAACCTGTATAACCTATAACTCATGGAGGGTCTTATGACAGTACACTACGTGCTGGATGCGGATGATGTTCCTGATGGCGGACACGCGGTTGTCACGATCGAGGGCAAGAGCATCGGCATATACCGGATTCACGACGAGTATTACGCCTTGAACAATTATTGTCCCCATCAGGGGGCGCCGATGTGTGCAGGATACGTCTCCGGGACCACACTTCCTTCCGACGTGTACGAATACAAGTACGGGAAGAAGGGCTTGATCATCCGATGCCCCTGGCATGGCTGGGAATTCGATATTCGAACCGGCAAGTCCTTGTTCAGCGACAAGATATGGGTGAAGAGCTACAAGGTGCACGTTGAAGGCGGCAAAGTCGGTGTTGAAATGGAACGAAGGTAGGCGAGGTCGCATGTGAATAAAAGGGATCGAATGGGCTGGTAGCCTGTTCGATCCCTTTTTGGGCGTCTTAATCTGCCAGGGAACCGGCAGCTGGCCTCGTAGAACTTTACTACAGTAGCTGTTGATCGAAGTCGTGGTAATATGAATGAAGTACTTAATGGGGGAGGTTGGCTAGTTGAACCTAACATTGGAAACAAAGTGCCAACAAGAACTCATAATGACCAGATACAGCGTGCCTGGATCAAACACGAGTAATAGGACGGAGTAACCTTTGTGACCTTGCCTGGCACTTAATATAGAGGACGATGAAAGGGAGGAGACAACGTGCAGCAGTGGATTGAACAGGCGAAACAAGGCGATCGGGAAGCCTTCAATCATATAGTTCAATATTATACGGCTATGGCTTGTGCTGTCGCGTACGATAGACTGCGTGATCCTCATTTGGCAGAGGATGCGGTTCAGGAGGCGTTTACGGAGGCATTCATCCATTTGCATAAGCTGAAGGAAGCGGCTGCGTTTCCTGGATGGATCAAAACGATAGTCATTCGACAATGTCATCGGTTGATGCGCAGGAAGCAACACCACACGGTACCCTTGCATGAGATTGCCCAAACTGCCGATATCCAATTGAGTGTAGCGGACATTGTAGAAAGAAGAGAGTTGCAGATGCTGCTCCATGATTCAATAGCTTCTTTATCGTCCAACATGCGTGTCTCTGTTCAATTGTTTTACTTTCACGGCTACTCGCTTCAAGAGATCTCATCTTACTTGGGCACGTCTACTTCGGTGTTGAAGAAACGGTTGTTCGATGCACGTACTAAGCTGAAGGGTTCGCTCCCCGTAGCGGATTTCGTCTCGATGTTCCATCATCTGTATGAAGGAGGAAACAACATGCTGCATATTTGTAATGGGGATTCCGTTGCGGAAAAGCTAAGGCAGGACATCGTCCAGGGGGATATTCTGGTGTGGAGGGAGGTTTATCCGGAAGGGCCGGTCTTCTTAGATCCAACGGAATCAGCCAACCGCTTTGCTCGAGCGCAGTACTTGGAACAAGCAATGGGAATCCCAAGTTCAGACTATATACGTATAAGTGAAAATCAGGAAAAAGTATTGGTGGAATATCACAAATACGAGGAAATTGTGCTATGGTTCGAGCACGACCTATTCGATCAAACGATGTTATGTTATTTACTCAATTGGTTTGAGAAGCAGCCATTAGGTAACACCAAACTAAGCTTGTTGTGTATCGGATCGTTCCCGGGCATTGAACTATTCCGAGGATTAGGCCAGCTATCCGTGAAACAAATGGAAACTTTGTCGGGCACATGGCAATCCATCGGAAGAAAAGAGTTAGAGGTAGGGAAAGCCGTGTGGGAAGCTTATTGTTCTTCAGATCCTCGCAAGTTGGTGGAGTTGATCCAGGAAGGAGACGTCACTGCCCTGCCATTTGTGCATGATGCATTCCAGCTTCACTTATCCCGGTTCCCTTCGACTCGTAATGGACTTGGAATTGTAGAGCAGACGACTCTGGAGATGGTTCATAACGGGCTGCATACTCCACAGGATTTGTTTGCGCAAGTAGGGGATAAGCTGCATGGACTTGGGATGGGAGATCTTCAATATTGGTATTGTCTCGCGAAAATAACACGAGGTTCCTCTCCCTTGCTGCGTTTCGAAGGACTAGAATCATTTCCTACTTACCAAGACCCTTCACCGACATTTCGTCAATGTAAGGTTTCGTTAACGGAGTTAGGCAGGACTGTCATGGACGGGAACGAAGATTGGCTTGCCCTTCACGGAATCGATGAGTGGTACGGTGGTGTACGTCTGAACAATCGATCCATACCATGGAGATGGGACCCCTCCCGAAATACGATTGTTTCTAACTTATAAGTGACGATGATCAACGTTGAGCAGGAGTAGCCCAGAACATAAAGTTCTAGGTTACTCCTGGAATAGAATATTATACGAATGGCAAAATTTTGTACAAGGGTACGTTTAAAGATGGTGTCCATCACGGAAAAGGTTTGTTAGTGTCGGAAGATCAACTTCAATCCTATGATGGGGATTTTAAGAACGGCGAGATATCCGGCAGAGGGAAGTTTGTCAATAAAGGCCAACTGGTATACGATGGCGAGTACCTCGCTGGCGTCTATCATGGAAGCGGAAAATTATATTTGGACGGTGCTCTTGCCAATGATGGCAGTTTTGTCAACGGTGAACTATCTGGTCAGGGAAAGATGTACAATAAAGATAATGGCAAATTAGTCTACGAGGGTGAATTTAAAAACAATAAAACAACAGGAAATGGGACTAAAAATGTGCAGGATGATCGCACTGTGGTCAACATTACTATCCAAGTCGCGCCGACCAAGTCAACCGGTTCATTTAATGTGCCACCTGGCCTCAAAATTACCAGAGAATGAACCAATGTAGTATTCAAGGACTTCTTGACATTACAGGTTGGAGGTGATCCGGCATCCGAAGTATTTGAAAGCATAGAATATTTCGAGAAGGCACCGCTTCAAGTCGCGTAAATCGCGGCTATTTTTGATTTGGAGGTTTCTGCTACAAGCAACATATTGGTTAAGAGCACGTCTATGTAAGAAGGGATTCCGAGGTGCCCTTACTCCCCTTATTCGAGGAGAAGTACCCGGAAGACAACCGACCTCGTAATGCTATTGAAGCAGGACGTGCCTGGGAGCGTGGCGAAATAGCGATGAGCGAAGCTCGCACTGCTGCTTTTGCCGCCCACGCCGCTGCTCGCGATACCGAAGACATTGCAGCTTGCGCTGCTGCCCGCGCCACCGGTCACGCTGCAGCTACCGCCCATGTTGCTGGTCATGCTGTTCACGCCGCTACCTACGCTGCCCAAGCCGAACCCCACTGATAACGTTCCCGACACCGCCAATGAACGGAATTGGCAATACCAACACTTGCTTGATTTGGGAGACAACCTTTAACAGAGTTGTTGGGGCGCGACCTTTTTCGATAGTTATTCTCAAGTAGTTATCTCTCTCATAGGTGGTGTAATTATGCACGTGCTCAGACATTACTTGATCATGTGGATGTTTTTCATTGTACTATTCAGTGCTGCAGTATGGGGATTGGAACTGCTAGAAGGTAATAAAATCACGACAACCGAATATTATGGTCTACGCAATATAGGATATATTTTTCTCGCCGTACATAGTCTTATTGCTGTCGTTATGTATCCTATTGCATTATGGCCCTTATCCCTGATTATCCGTAAAATAGTGACGACTCCATTAGGGCAGGTGTTGATTTATACCGTTCTGGGTGGCCTGAGTGGGATGCTGATTTTCCACAATATGTACGATGACTATTTTGTTCAAGGGTACCAGTTGAATAGAAGCAGTGCCATGGTTATCTTTGGAGCATTCGGGTTGGTTTATGCGATAATGGACCGTTTTTTCGCATCCATCCTATTTAACAAAATGAAACTATTACCTTGATGGATGAATGGGAAACAGCCCAGAACATGAAGTTCTAGGCTGATTTGGTGTTATTGCCAGCTGTCGAAGGCGTCTTCCATACAGTCCAGATGAATCAACGATTTACGCATATGCTTACTTGGCACACTTTCGTTATAGGCAGCGATGTTCGCATTTAAAGCTTGCAAATCAGTTGTAAATTGTGCGTTTTCCGTACCAAGCTTCACCATGAGGCTGTTCAATTGCTCGCGAATTTCCTGTTGCAGCTGAAGCCAGTTCGGAAGGCTGTCCGTGTGGCGGCATAGGCTATAAAAAGGGTCGAACGCATCTGTATAGGATATGGTTTCAAGTAAGGTATTGTCCCGGATCGATTCACTTAGCATCTCATACTCCTCCAGTCGCTTAATAGATATCTTTGCTTCCATGAGTTAAGTATAACGCGAATCTTCGCAGTATCCCGAAGGAAATATGTCCAAACGCTAACGGAATCTTGACTGATTGTTGAACATCATTCATAGACACCCATACAGTTCGGCATACTAGAGGGTGAAGTATACAGGGGAGGTGAGCTACAATGGCTGGTGAGCATGTGAAGGAGCAAGCGGAGAAAATTATTGAGAGCTGCAGTAAGTTGAAGAACATGACGACCGACGAAGCGATCCATAACGAGATCTCGAAGATCAAGCAATATTGCCAAATGATTGAGAGTCAGATCTAGCTGGAAACGCACAAAAAACGTCCTCACGAGCCACCGAAGTGTGCTGTGAGGACGTTTTTTGTTTAGAATTGGAAGTAAATAAAGGTGTTCTGGTCACCCTTCAAATAAATGATCAGGAAGGTAACAATGGCGGTATACAGGACGGCACGTACCGGAGCGGGAAACCGCTTCTGCCAACCTTGCGCGAGCGACGCCGCGTTCTTGAACAAGAAGTATTCCCCGATATGCAGCAGGAACAAGAAGGCCACGATATAGACGAAAGGGAATAGAATCCCATTGAACTGAAACACTTCGGGCGACAGCATCTTCTTGATCATACTCAACGCGTTGTGGAGCCCGTTGACCCGGAACAACACCCAGCCGATACAGGTGAGATGGAAGAACACGAAGATCGAAATAACATAATACAGCTTGCTGTTATTGAGGCCATCCAGGCCGAGCTTTTGTTTCAACGCCATGTACAGCTTATGCACAATGAGCAGGGTGCCATGAAACATCCCCCACACAACATAAGTCCAGGCCGCGCCATGCCATATACCAGAGATGGCCATCGCAATGAACAGGTTGACGTACTGCCGCGTCGCGCCCTTGCGAGACCCCCCGAGCGGGATGTAAATGTATTGCATAATCCAAGAGGACAACGTGATATGCCAGCGACGCCAAAATTCCGTCGGGTTCGTACTTAAGTATGGGGTCCGGAAGTTAACGGCGAGTGTCATGCCGAACATGTAGCCTAACCCTACCGCCATTTCACTGTAGGCCGCGAAGTCGAAGAAGATCTGGAAGGCGAACATATAGGACGCCATCCAAGCTTCCGCCCCGGTCAAGTAAGCGCCTCTGGTGAAATACTCGTTGACGTAGGGAGCCAAATAATCAGCCAACCATATTTTCTTCATCAATCCGACCGTAAACCAGGCGACGCCTAGCTTGAACTTGTTCTTGTCGAACCGAATCGAGCGAATCGCTTCAATCTGCGGCATGAATTCATTCGAGCGCATAATCGGACCCGCTACCAGATGGGCGAAGAAGGAGATGAACACCCAGAAGTTCAAGAGCGTGGTCGCAGGCTCCGCCTTGCGTTGGTACACGTCTACCATGTAGGCAATAACCTGGAACGTGTAGAACGAAATCCCGATTGGCAGCACGATGCTCGTTAAGAAGGAGTCCTTGGCAACGAGCTCAATCGATATGACCTTCTCGACGGCGTGCAGGAAGAACACGATATATTTGAAGAAGATGAGATTCGCTAAGCTGACGCATACCCCAATCCATAGGAACAAGCGGGCATAGGCGCCCCGCATATTACGGGAGCAAATGTAGCAAATGATTGTGATCGACAAGAAGATGGCCAAATTACCTAGACCAGCAACTCCGTAAAAGAGCATATTAGCAATCGTGAGCAAGAAAATGCGCGTGTTGGGCATCAAGTAGTACAAAAGCAAAGTGATCAATAACAATCCAGCGAATTCGGGTGTATGAAAAAGCATCGACTTCGGTCTCCTATTCGAGTTCTTTCCAGATAATATCCGCCATCTTCTTATATCCTTCTGGCGTCAAATGAGTATGGTCGGTGAAATTAGCATCCGGAATACGACCTTCCATATCCACATATTTGAAAGGCAGCTTAGCCATGTGCTGGTCCAATGCCTTCATGTTCGCGATGTAACCGGGCTTGTACACATATTCCTTCATCATCTCGTGATTCGTTCCTGTGAGCAGCACAAGTGTATTCTTCCCCTTCTGCAGTTCGTTGATCTTGTTCAGGAAGTAGATGTCAGGACYTTTCTCGGTAAGATCGAACGGCTTGTCCGAGAAGCTGTTGATCAGACTTTCATCATGCATGAAATCGGCAAAATCTTTGTCCGACCATGGACGGGGGTCGCCAAGAGCATCGTCAGGAATCACCTGTCCGGTTCGCACCATATACTGGTAATTCAGATCTTGCTTCAAGTTATCCTTGTAACGGAACAATGTAATCTTAGGCATGATGACCTCGTGCAGCAAATGCTTATAATGCTCATAGGGCGTGCTAGGCGGCTTGTGGCCGGCTGATAGCAATTGCTGCAGGACGTGATTGTATGCGTCGGGATCCAGCCTGTGAAGCTCGTCCCTCAGCCAGAAGACAGAAGCGGGAAAAGGATCGCGCTCGATAAAGGAAGCATAGCGAATGTTGAAGATGAGCCGATCTGTCGAAATATCGAACTCCCTCAGCTTCAAGAGCATGACATATAAGTCCCCGATCTGCATCGCGGGCAAGGACAAGTTGAATATGGGAGGAGCTCCGGGCTGGTTCTCCATGAAGGCGTTGATCACTTGATCCGAGTTGCCTGGACTTCCATATAGCACGGAGTCGCCGAGGATGATGACATAATCGCTAAGGTTGTTGCGCTTGATTTCTTTCTTCACTTGCTGGAGGACGGCATCGATGTCATGAAGGTTGCTCTTGATCAGCCCATAGTCCATTCGGTTGTGATAGACGTCAGCCAATGAAAGGCTGGAAGGGAGGAATAGCTGGATGGCTAGCAGGAATAAGAGTACATATTTAACGGCTTTCATTAGTAAGTGGTTCCCCATTCTAGTATAGTCTCTTGCTATTATAATAGATTCTTGTACCAAACGTCACTTTCTGCCAAAATGTTTCTTCGTTACCACTCGATTATATACGGTTATGTCGAACATTGTTACTAGTTTGTCACCTATTTTCGATTCAAACAAGCTACTCTAGTACTAAATGCATGAGAATGGAGCATTTTGGAATGGGGAAAGGTTGCAAGTCAGCCTGATGCTAGTGTGCTTATTATTGAACATTTTGATGTATGAGTTACAATACAAGGACATGAAGAGTCGGAGGGATGGAGCATGTTCATAAGGTGGAAGGCAGCTACCGTATGTCTGGTCTGCATGTTGCTTGGTACCGGCTGCGGCCTGATCCAACAGCCACAAACATATATGCGCTTGCCGAAGCTGTCGGCGGAAGAAGAGAAGCTGATGGAGCAAGTGCAGCTATCGCTGCCACAGGGCGCCGCGATCATCCGACCACGCAAATCGAACCAGGTGAATACGGTACCGATTCTCGATTTGAATGGGGACGGAAACGACGAAGCAGTCTTATTTTATAAGAATAAAGGGGACAAGGACCAAATCATCGGCGAAATATGGACAAGGGTGCAGGAAGGCTGGAAACGGCTTACCACCTTGACTGGGGAAGGGTTCGAGCTGGACATGCTGAAATTCGTGGATTTCATGCAGAACGGGAAGCCGAATGTGCTAATTGGTTATGGATCAACGAATAAGGGCGAGCAGAAAGGGCTTACGGTGTATTCCCTGGAGCCGACCGGTCAATTGCAGAAGCAATTCGAGTCGCCTTATCAGGAGTTGGTCATTGACGATCTGAACCAGGATGGCAAGATGGATATGACGGTGATCAATCGAGTAAGGGGCAAGGACAAGGACACTTCCAATGCCGTGTTATTCCAGTACGAGGGCTCTTACCTGAAGAAGGGGGAAGCCGAGCTTGATCCTTATGTAAACGGCTACTACAGTGTAATCTCGGGTAATGGGGCGGCAGGACGCAGGGCAATATTCCTGGATGCAAGTGTAGGGGCGCATTCCTCGTATACGCAGATCTTGGTCTGGGATGCCGGGAGACTGAAGGCCGTGTTGAGCGATTCGACATTCCGAGCTTATTCAGCGCTGAGCAGCGATGTAGACGGGGACGGGATTATCGAAATTCCCTTGATGCGAGCAACTCCTGGATGGGAAAATGCAGCAATGGCGGAAACCCCCTGGGTGTATCCGTATTACAAATGGGACGGGAATAGTGGTCTCACATTCGTGCTCGAGCGTTACTACAATAATGCCCTAGGCTACTACATCGAAATTCCGAAGGAATGGCTATCGCTGTACACCTTAGAGAAGACAGAGCAATCGATCCGATTCCTGAAGACGACAGATCGGGCACTGTTGGCGGAGTTCCGATTCATTCCCATTGAGCAGTACAAGAGTGAGCAGGTCAGTGGCTGGGTGGAGTTGACTAGGACGGCGACGACGGTGTTCGTTGTGAATGAAGCGGCGGAGCAGGTCGGAAGAGCTGCCTTCCATCTAGTAACGGATACGCCGCAGCTAGAGGAGGATATCATGCCATGAATAACGGAGCCAAAGTTCTAATTCTGGAGGACGAAGAATCGATTCGAAGCTTCGTCGTAGTCAACCTCAAGCGTAACGGTTATCAGGTGTTGGAAGCGGACAACGGTGATGATGCGTTGCGCATACTGCGGTCAGACCTTACCATCGATATTGCATTGTTGGACGTGATGGTGCCTGGGATTGATGGATTCGAGGTGTGTCGTCAAGTCAGGGAATTCAATGAGAAGATTGGCATTCTGTTCTTAACCGCCAAGGTGCAGGAGCAGGACAAAGTGATGGGACTGTCGCTTGGGGCTGATGATCATATGGGCAAGCCGTTCAGTCCGGCTGAGTTGATGGCTAGAGTGCAATCGCTGCTACGGCGTGTCCGTCTCGTCAAGTCGGATGATCTGCTCAGCGGTTCCCTGCTGTCAGGGCCGTTCGAATTGCAAACCAAGTCCAATCAACTGTTCAAGCGAGAGGAACGAATGGAGCTCACCCCTACGGAATTCGCGCTGATCCGGTTTCTGATGGAACACCGTAACGTCCCGGTCAGCCGTGACCAATTGCTCGATGAAATCTGGGGTGTGAATTATGTGGGGGATCCGAAGATCGTGGATGTTAACATCCGGCGCGTTCGGCAAAAAATCGAAGACGATCCTTCACAGCCCGTCTATGTCGAGGCGATCTGGGGGTTCGGTTATATGTGGAAGGAGTCCATAGAATGAAGGGCGGGGGATTAAAGCGCCAAGTTGTCGCCCGGTTCCTTATTGTCGTATTGCTTACTCTGCTGCTCGTGGAATCGGTGCTGGCGGTAGCGGTTCATAGCTATTATTACAGCAGTATTGAATCTGTCATGAAAAATCAGGCTTCCACGGCCTTGTCTTTCTATACGAAGTATTCGAATAACTTATTCATCTCGACCTTCAAGCAAAATTTGAACGACTTGGTGCAAAATCTGGTTTTCGAGTCGGCAGAGTTAGAAATTGTAGATCGGGACGGGACGGTTCTCATTACATCGAGTGGATTCTCTTCGGAGAGCAAGAGACTAACGGAAGATGTGAAGGCAGCCGTGAAAGGACACACCGGAGTCTGGACCGGTAAAGCTCCGGTGACCGGGGAGAAGGTCATGGCGGTCTCGACGCCGATCATCTCGAATGGGCAGACGCTCGCTGTACTTCGCTATGTCACTTCCCTTGAAGAAGTAGACAGCGTTCTGTTGCGATTATTGCTGCTGTCGGCCACGATGGGACTGGCCGTATTGATCATCGTCCTGTTGGTCAGCATTACACTGGCGAATTCGATCGTCAAGCCGATCAAGCGGATTACGGCCGCTTCTGCGGAAATGGCGTTGGGGCGATTCGATGTCCGGGTGCAGGAGTCAGATCGCAACGAAATTGGCGAGTTGGCCAAAACGTTGAATTTCATGGCAACGGAGATCGTACGCAGTGAAGGACTGAAGAACGACTTCATCTCGTCGATCTCCCACGAAATCCGAACTCCGCTCAGCAGCATTAAGGGCTGGAGTGAGACGATTCAGACTGGCAGCATGCAAGACGAGCAGGAAACCCGACAAGGGCTGCGGATCATCTCCAAGGAAACCGATCGGTTAATCGGTCTGGTGGAGGAACTGCTCGACTTCGCCCAGTTGGATCAGAAGCGAATCCGACTGGATGTTCGCAAGGTACCGCTGGCCAGCTTACTCGCCGAGGTTGTTCTTCAATTGAAGTCGAAGGCGGATAAGAAGCAGATCACGATTCAGCTGTCAGAGGAGCCTGAGGCGGAACCGATTTTCGTATCCGGCGATCCGAATCGGTTGAAGCAAGTGTTCCTGAATCTGGTGGAGAATGCGATCAAGTTCTCTCATCCTGCTAGCTCGATTGAGCTTGAGATCGAGAAGTGGGAGATGGACGCAGTCGTGCGCGTGAAGGACAGTGGTATCGGGATCGAGGCACAGCACTTGGCCCGCCTGGAATCGAAGTTTTTCCAGGTCAATCCGCAGGCGGAGGGAACAGGGCTGGGTTTGTCGATCTGCCGGGAGATTATTAACTTGCACGAGGGGCGGCTGGAGTTCGAGACCGAACCAGGCGTCGGCACGACGGTCTCGGTTGCCCTGCCGCTGTCTACTAGCTAGCGCCGGCTCTGCAGTTCAAGGGAACGGCGCATTCGCGCACCGCGTGCCGCAGGTGAAGGCTGACCGCCTTCGCCCGCAGTGCACGCCGGCGCCGGCTCAGCCGCCGGCAAAGAACACGAACTCGCGCAGCGGTTCGTACAACGGCGACCGCCCCATGCGGGTGCGGTACAGCGTCATCCGGTCCGCGCGCCATTCGGCTGCGGACCAAAGCGCCGAAGAGGCGGGGCCTTCGGTCCCCGCCTCTTCGGGCTGCACGGCCTGGCGCCGCAGGGGCGCGTCTTGGCCCCCGCCGCCTCCGGCGTAGCGGCGGGCCAGCGTCACGTGCGGCGCATACGCGCGCCCCTCGGGGGCGTAGCCGAGCTCGGCGGCCTCCAGCTCTACATCGGCCTGAAGCCGGTGTAGAGCTTGCAGGCTGCCGCCGAGCCCGGCCCACAGCACGCTCGGCGCGCGGGGCGAGCCAAACGTGCCGATGCCCTCGAGCTGCAGCGAGAAGGGCATGGATCGCGAAGCGATCTGCCCGAGCTTCGCCTCGAGGGCGGGCACGGCGGTCGGCTGCGTATCGCCGAGGAACTTCAGCGTGATGTGTAGGTCTTCCGGGTGCACCCATCTCTGGAACGGCTGCTCTTGCTGCAGAGCAGGCATGGCTTGACGTACTAGCTCCTTGATGGGCGGAGCCAGAGGAACCGCGATAAACAGACGCATGGAATCGGATTCGGAACGTTTCATAATTGGCCCCTTCAAGATTCGGACATTCGGATCAGAGTTGTTCGGTGTCGCTCCAATAGCATACCCTGAATTTAAGACAATTTTCGGACAAAGCGCCGATTCGTATTGTACGGGTTAAGGAATACTGCTATCATAGCGATATTACAACACATACAGGGGAAGAAGGAGACATTCCATCATGAACAATCGAGCATATAACTTCAACGCCGGTCCTGCTGCCTTGCCGTTGGAAGTACTGCAACAAGCACAGGAGCAGTTCATCGATTATGAGGGCATCGGCATGTCGATTATGGAGATATCGCACCGGAGCAAGCAATACGAGCAAGTCAATAATGAAGCGCAAGCGCTAATGAAGGAGCTGCTCGACATTCCTGCCGGCTATGAGGTGTTGTTCCTGCAAGGTGGAGCGAGCACGCAGTTCGCGATGATTCCAATGAATCTGCTGGCAGCCGGTAAGTCGGCGGGCTATGTACTAACGGGGACGTGGTCCGATAAAGCGTTCAAGGAAGCGAAGCTGATCGGGAATGCGTATGCGGCGGCGAGTGGTGAGGCGAGCGGATTCACGCGCATGCCTGGCCAAGCCGAGCTGGCGATCCGTCCGGATACGGCCTATGTCCATCTTACAACGAATGAAACCGTTGCGGGGTCGCAATTCCACGAGTTTCCCGATACCGGTGCCATTCCGCTGATTGGCGATATGTCGAGCGATATCCTTAGCCGTCCGGTGAATGTGTCTCAATTCGGTCTCATCTATGCTGGGGCGCAGAAGAACTTGGGGCCTTCCGGCGTCACGGTCGCGATCATCCGCGATGATTTGCTGAACAGTCCGAAGCAATTGCCGACGATGCTGCGTTATGATACGCATGCCAAAGGCAAGTCCTTGTACAATACACCGCCTGTTTATTCCGTATATATCGTCAACCTGGTGCTTAAGTGGCTCAAAGCGAATGGGGGTCTGGCCCGGATGGAACAGAGAAACCTCGAGAAGACGAAGCTGATCTATGATGCGATTGATCAAAGCGGAGGATTTTACAGAGGGCTGGTCGATCCAGCTAGCCGTTCTCTCATGAATATTACGTTCGCCTTGAACAGCGATGAGCTGGAAGCCAAATTCCTGAAGGAATCGGAGCAACAAGGATTCGTCGGGCTGAAAGGTCACCGTGATGTTGGACATATGCGGGCTTCCACGTACAACGCCGTACCTTATGAGAGCTGCCAAGCACTAGCGCAATTCATGAAACATTTCCTGCAGCAAAATAGTTAATACGATGCACAACCGTTCACGATATGCTCCTTAAAAAGCGCACCCCCTGGAATTACGTTGGAGAAACCCTTGAGGTTCATCTGATGAAATTCCAGGGGGTGTTTTTTTGTTTATGCCAGCGGGTCATTTCCTTTCATTCGGAGCATACTAGGGGAAACGGGAGGGAGCGCGAGCGATGAAAGGATTGAAATTATTTCTACTTACTGGATTAGCTTTTGTCTGGACGTTCAGCTTGATCGGTTGTTCTGCACAGACTCAGCAGCACGATGATTCGACATTACAATTGCAACAGCAATTAACAGCAGCTGAAGGACATGCACAAGCTGTTCCCTCACGGATACGCCTGACTGACAAGGCGCATACAGAGTTGGCCCCTGGCTCCCCACAGCCGCAGACTCCTACGGCTATAGTAGTCCCGCCTCCATCACCGACTATGATGCCAGCCCCGCCTTCATCACCATCGCCATCGTCTCCTGCAGCATCTGTGAGATCCAAGAAACCGTCTATTCCCGTACAAAGACAGCAGGAGATGTCGCAGAAGAAGTTGACTTTATCGGAACTAAGGTCGAAGTACTCCGACTATTTCAAAGTCAATGGGCAATCCAGTGTCAAAAAAATCGCGCTAACTTTTGACGACGGTCCTGATCAGCTATATACCCCGCAAATCTTGGACATTCTTAAGGCGAATAACGTTAAGGCGACTTTCTTCCTGGTCGGACGAAGGGCAGAGGCGAATCCAGCCGTCGTGGCTCGGATCGTGCGGGAAGGACATATAATCGGCAACCACTCCTACAATCATCCGTTGTTCACGAAGTTGACGCTCGGCGAGTTCCAGAATCAGATCGAGAAGACATCCCAGATCTTACATGGGCAAATTGGTTATTACCCCAAACTTATTCGTCCTCCGTATGGTGAAATAACCGAGGAACAGCTGAAGTGGGTCGGAAGCCGCAACTATGTAATCGTCAATTGGAATATCGACTCCCTGGATTGGAAAGGTTTATCGGCCGATCAAGTGTCACATAACATCATAAGCCATATGCGTGCTGGCGCGATTGTGTTGCAGCATTCCGCCGGAGGAGATAAGCAGGATTTATCAGGCACAGTAACGGCCCTGCCGTCCATTATTCGTAAAATAAAAGAAGACGGCTACGAACTCGTAACCGTCCCACAATTATTAAACTTGTCCAAGCAGCTGTAGTCTAAACTTAATTTAATACGTAAATCTGTACCTTCTGTAACCCGAACGAGTTCACGAATGACTTGGACCCGGGAATGAAAATATCGATCTTGTTGCCCTTGATCGCACCACCGATATCACTGGCCTTGGCCAGTAAAGTCTGCGGCAATCCACTGAAGCTATAGCCTTTGATCAGGACGGTCGTTCCTAACGGAATGACCTTAGGGTCGACTGCGATTGTGCCAAGTGCTAGCGCATTGCCAAAGTAATCAACCGCTCCATAGCCGCCGTTCTCTTCAGGCGCACTGGAGTAGGCGGAAGCTGTGGCGTTCAGCACTTTCTTGTACGAATGCGAGGCACCCTGGTGATCTTGAATCGTTTGTCCCGTCTGTACAGCATCCTGAGCGGGTTGAGCAGCCGTGACCGTTGCTTTCGCTACAGCTGTAGTCGCTGCGGACTTGGCTTTGGCTTTGCTGACGATTGCCGTCTGCTTGCTTGCGGCAGGTACTGAGACTGGTGCAGATGCGGCTGCTTGAGCTGCGAGTTGAGCCGCCTGAGCTGCTTGTGCGGCTTGTTCTGCGGCAATCGCTGCTTCTGCGGCGGCAGCTGCTTCGCTCTTGGCGATTTCGGCCGTTGCTTGAGGACGCTGCAAGTCCCAGCCAGCCTGGAGGTCGAATTTGATGGGTTCGCTCGAGGCGATGTCCGACCCTTGTGCGTTCGTTGCGACTGCCAGCTGGCTTACCTCTTCAGTCTGCGGTTTGGCCGGCACGTCTTCCTGGCTCAGCTTTGCCACACTTTCTGCGAAGACGGTCGTTCCGCCAATGCAAAATACGCCTAAGGCAATTGTCGCCAAGGTTTTTTTGCTGTAAAACTTGGATATCAAGGTACATCGCTCCTTTTATTTGATGCCTACGAGGTTAGCTGTCGGGTTCGGGCTGAGGATACAACCCTACGTCTTATAAACGATTCACCCCAAACGGACGAACAAGTTCGTTTTCGTCCATACATACTTACATCCCCCGCACTGTCCAACAATTGGGAAGGACAGTTTCGGCCGTGCTTACTAAACAGGCTAACATACGATTATACCTAGAAAAACCCTTAAAATTTGGTAATCCATTATGTGAACGCAATATTTTGGCAAATACAAGTAGGTTTTTATGTGAAAAATTGGGTCCCTTTCAGGTTATACGAACCCTATATGCGAATAACAAAAAAAGCGCCAATGGCTTGGCGCTAAAGCAATCTTTCCCGATTGTCGAACCTGGAGCAGATCTGGAATAAATCCCCTGCCTGACTGAACTTCATTAAGCTTGAAAAAAAAGTTGTCCATTAAGCGAACGATTCTTTTGCAATCGGCTCCAACAGCTTGTAACCTACATTTCGAATCGTCATAATGTATTCCGGCGTGCGGGCATTTTTTTCGATTTTGTCGCGTAGGTGGCTGATATGAACGTCCACGATCCGGGTGTCTCCGAGAAAGTGATAGTCCCACACCCCGTGCAGCAGTTGCTGGCGGCTAAGCACTTTACCTCTATGCTTGCAGAGGAACAGAAGCAATTCGAATTCTTTCGGTGTCAGCTCAATGGAATTACCGTGAATATAAGCTTCCCGTTGATCAGGACGAATCTCAATGGGGCCGATATGGATCGATTCATCAGAAGTAGTCGGCAGTGTGTTCAATCTTCTCAGGATGGCCTGAATGCGTGAGACCAGCTCCTGCGGACTGAACGGCTTCGTCATGTAATCATCGGCTCCATTGTCCAGCCCCTGGATTTTGTCAGACAAATCCTGAAGCGCCGTCAGCATGACAATCGGGACTAGATTATGTTGACTGCGCAGCCTGCGGCACACTTGAATGCCGTCCAGCTTGGGCAGCATGAGGTCGAGAACAATCAAATCCGGGCGGAATTGAGGCAGCACCTCGAACACCGCTTCCCCGTCATACACGCACTGCACTTCGAAGCCAACCAGTTTCAGATTGAATTCAATCAACATGGAGATCGAAGGTTCGTCATCTACGACAAGTATTCGTTTTTTCATCATCGTCGTCTCCTTTGTGTTCATTTTCCTAGATGGATTAGTAATGGATAGGTTTATTATGACAGAGCAATATCATGCCAATATTAATCGTTCGTAAAGTGGATGTTAAAATTATTGGAGAAATTGTTGTATAATGAAACACGAGGTGAACAGCTTGGCATTCCATATCGTACTTGTAGAGCCGGAAATTCCGGCTAACACGGGCAACATCGCGCGTACTTGCGCGGCAACAGGGACTTACTTGCATTTGGTAAGGCCATTAGGGTTTGATACCGATGATCGTACACTCAAGCGTGCTGGACTTGACTATTGGCACGCAGTGAAGGTGGACTATTACGATTCGTTTCAGGAGCTGCAGCAGCACTTCAGCGAGAGCCGATTCTTCTATTCGACTACGAAGGCCACCCGGCTGTATACGGAATTCGAATATCGGGACGGAGATATGTTCGTATTCGGTAAGGAGACGAAGGGGCTTCCTCCTGAATTGATCGAGGCGAACCAGGACACATGTATTCGCATGCCCATGACGGATGCGGTACGCTCACTCAATTTATCCAATTCTGCAGCGATTGTATTGTTCGAAGGACTGCGGCAAAACCATTTTTTGGGACTCGCGTAAATATTTCTAACATTGACCAAAGAAATCGACTGAACGAAAGAGGCTAAAGAAGGATTTTTTACACGAATAGCGAATTGATAAATTCAAAGTGGATGACATTCGCTTTTTTGTGACCTTTTATGGAGGGGGAAATCTGATGAGGCCAGCAGGCGTCGTCCGTAAAGTCGATCAACTGGGTAGAATTGTACTGCCCAAATCTTTAAGAAAGCGCTATAAAATGAACGAAGGGGATCCCGTGGAAATATTAGTGGCGGGGGACCAAATCTTGTTGGAGCGGTTTCGTCCCAAATGTGTTTTTTGCGGAGAAATGAACGGAGTAACCGAGTACCGGGAGAAACATATTTGCGAAGTATGCATGGGAGAAATGACACAAATTCTCGCCTAGGTCTGAATTAAGTAGGAATACGACGAGTCTGCACCGAGACGTCTTTCACAGTCCTTATGGGCTGTGGGGAGGTCTCTTTTTTTTAATGGAGATGGGAGGATTATACGGGTTGGCATGGAATAGATTAATTGTAACTAACCTGTATCTATCGAGGGAGTGAACATTATGAAATTTTTCATGGCCAAGGCAGATATTACACCGCTAGAACCAGTGTTTATGCATGGATTTGGAGCGCGGACACATAAGACTGAAGGAGTGCTAGATCCAATTTATGTGAAAGTGGCGTTGATTCAATCCGACAAGTCACTTCTCTTCGTAACGGTCGATGCCCTCGGGTCTGATCGAAGTTTCGTCGTGGGCGTGAAGGATGCGCTGCAACAGCAATTCGGGTTGGAGCATAGAGATGTGCTGATTAACTTTTCCCATACGCATCATTCGGTATATTTGACAGGGCGTGATAAGACGCTGCGTAAAGGCGGGTATAGTATGGGCCAGGAGCGCTGGCCTGCCAGCGAGGAAGAGTTGGATTATACAGAGGATGAGCGGATGTTCGACCGTGTTCGGGATGCCATTGTACGCTTGGTCCGCACTTGCTATGAGAATCTCACCGAGGGGGAGCTGCTGCTCGCGCGCACGGATTCTGATTTCGGCGTAAGCCGTAGGCTGCCGGATGGGACGGGCGGTGTGCTGTGGAAGCCTTATTACGATGGTGAGATCGATAAGGATTTGTTCGTGCTGAAACTTGTTGATCAGGCAGGGACTCTGAAAGGCATATTGTACAATTACGGCTGCCATACGACAGCGATGGGGTCGGACAATTATAAGTTCTCTGGGGACTACTCCGGCAGCACGTCACAATGGCTGGAAGAAGCTTATCCTGGAGTGACAGCTCTGTTCCTGCAAGGCTGTGGCGGAGAAATCAAACCGAGGAACGGGACGAACGGCGATTCGTTCAAATCTTGCTCATATGAGGAAACCGTAGCGCTCGGGGTGGATCTGGCCAAGGAAGTCGCGGAGCTGCTGGAACAAGGTGCATTCACTGCTGTTGGAGGTGGGAGCTTCCGTACCGTGCTGCTGGACCCGTTAATTTACACCGAGCAGACGCCTGTCGAGCATTATGAAGCTATTGTGAACGATCCTAACATGAACGAGTTTTATCAGAAATCCGCAGAGCGTACGATTCAGGCCATCAAGGACGGCACGATCAAGGACCGGTTGCCGCTCTATATCTCGATTTGGCAGTTGGATGCCGAGACCCGTATCATCTCGATCGAAGGAGAAGTGTCGACGGAGTATGCGCTCGCGATCAAGAAGCTGTTTGGCAGCGGGAAGACGCTTGTGCTGGGTTATACGAACGGTGTATTCTGCTATATTCCTACGGCGAAGATGATCCGGGAGGGTGGCTACGAAGCGACTTGTAACTTCTTCTTCGGGCTGCGCGGCCCATTCGTTCCTGAGATTGAGGATATTATCATTGGGCAAATTGCAAAAGCTGTGTTAAAATAATCCCAATATTTTGAAAAGCGATGAAGAGGGCAGTAAATAAATGAATTCTTTAAGCAATTTATAGGAATGAAATGCCGTACTTGAAGAGGTTAATATGGTAACGTATTAACGAATCCTGGGCGGTACCACGAGTATAACTATCTCGTCCCTGAGACTATTAGTCTTGGGGATGGGATTTTTTTAAATTATAATTGGAGGAGTGTTCAAATGGATAGTGTAGAAATCGTAAGAAAATTTTATGATGAAACCGTACAATATGAATGGGTGCGGCTCGATCGGCATAAAGTCGAATTTGAACTTACCAAACGATACCTAAACCGTTATATCAAGCCGAATGACAAAGTACTAGATCTAGGCGGTGGTCCAGGAAAATATTCACTCTATCTAGCGGAGGTTGGCTGCAATGTGACGTTGGCTGATCTTTCACCAAACAATGTAGATTTTGCGCTGAATAAGGCTAAGGAGCTTGGACTACCTCTGAGTGCTATGTGTGTAGATAGCCGTGATTTATCAGGAATTGACGATGTAGAGTACGATCATGTGCTATGTATGGGCC
>NZ_JBFUIX010000008.1:0-123373 GCF_056401635.1 Paenibacillus sp. P4_E11
GCATTGGAAGGGTGGGAAGATACATAGGATTAACGAACACATTATTCATTTAATGAGAGGTCAAGTATTTACTATTAAGGGTTAAGATATTCACTTTTGGTGGAGCTCAATCTCATGATAAAGAGTATAGGAAAAAAATATAAATTGGTGGCCAAGAGAAATGCCGTCGGCCGAAGAGTTTTTGRAGGTCTAGAGAATTTGGAACAACATAATTGGAAGGTCGATTTTGTAATAACACATACTTGTCCTTCTTCGACCTTGAAGTTACTGAACGATTCACTGGACACTGGAATTGAAGAAGATAAATTGAGTAAATATTTGGAACATATTAAGGAACGATTAACATATAGAAGATGGTATTTCGGTCACTTTCATAGAGATATTTTATTTCCGAATGATCAAAGACTTATTTATAACACAATTGAAGAACTTTTTTCTAGTAAACTCGAGGAAGATTTGAACCTTCGTCTAACACCGTATCACGCGGTGGGCCTAACAGCCCTTGGTCTGCAAGGAGCTTTTCGGAGAAGCGGAATCAGCAGACAACCCTGCACTGGCTAAGTCCATTGGACCCGGGGCTTACGCCCCTTAAGCCAGTGAGGGTTCGTGAATACAAGAACGTTATGTGAAACCGCTTAAATAATATAATAAAAATATAAATACATACAATGATAAGATCAAGAAGAGAAGATTAAATAATGGGGGATAACATTATTGGAAATTGAAGGACTTGGACTAACAATTTATTTACTATATTTGATTTTACCGATTTTTGTTGGATACTTAGCTGCTYGTAAATCTTATATTAGACACGGATTATTTCTGGTATCTATCGTTACATCTAGCATTATTAGTCTTTCTCTGTATATTGCTGGAGTTTTTCTATGGTTAATATTTTGCTTTTCAGCTGATATAGGATGGTCAATAGAAACTTTTCCAATGATAGGGATTTTATTAGGTTTCATTGCTCTCGTTCTGAGTATATTAATATATGCAATAGCATTATTACTAAGAAGAAAGAAACTAACAGAATTAAGAAATAATAGAGAACTTGAAGAGAATATAGTAGAAGAACGATAATAAATTAATCAACTACTTTGAAGGCTTGTTCAATGAAGAAGCGGCATCACATAACACCGTATCTACGCTTCGGGGCTTACGCCGCTTGGTCTGCCCGAGGAATTTCGAGGAAGAGGATTCAGGCAGACAACCCTGCACCGCTCAAGTCGGCAAGCCGGCCCGCCAGCATACACTGGCTTAAGGCGGTGAGGATTCGGGAACACAACAACGTTATATGAAATTGCCTTTTGAAAGGTTGTCACGGATGAGTTTAAGATACATGAAAAGTGAATTTCTAGAAGAAGATCAATGCACTTATTATTTTGAAATTGACCATGATGGAACTGTTTATAGACAAATCACTATAATTAATGACCGAACTATAATATCAAATCGGCCTTACGAAGTAGAACACTTTTGTTTGTCTGAAACGAATATAGATTTTGTTCCTGAAGATGAAATCACTAAACAAGAGTTTGAACTTAAATGGGAGAATGAAAATCAAACATACTTAGATATTTGGAAACGAACCAAGAAGAATATTATTGTTGGAACAGTAGTCGAAGGGACAATCGAATGTATTTATCCCCAAGGGATAATAATTAATTTACAAGGCGATATATATGGAGTTGTAGATTATGAAACATGCTCTAAAAAAAACGGAAGCCAATATATACATGTAAAGAATAAAGTTCGTGGAGTTGTTTCTGGATATGATGAAGAAAACTTGTGGGTCAAATTGGATGATGTGGAGATTATATTGGATGTTCATTCGAAGAAGTAGGCAACTTCACATTCACGCTGCGGGTCGATGGCCCTTGATCTACCAGAGGAGTTTTCGAGGAAGCGTTATCAGGCAGACAACCCTGCAAGGCTAAGTGGCGGAGCCACCCAGTCGCTAACGCTCCTTTAAGCCTTTCGGGTTCGTGAATACAACAACGTTAACTGAAAGGGATGCAAGAGCGATTAATACCATAAACCAAAAGGAGTGTTTCCAATGAATCAAGGATTTGCATTTTCACGTATCGGCTACGTGTATGTTCCAACAACCAAAATTGATGAATCCATTACATGGTACACAGAGAACTTGGAATTTAAATTAACGAATAAGTTTCAAGACCGAGGCTCTTTTATAGCAGTCTTACATCACCCACATAAAAATTCTATTGTGCTATTACTGATTGAAACAAAGGATAAACAACCATTGGAAATAACAAGGAACGGAAAGCCCTTTCCAATTATGGCTCTTAATTGCCCCGATATTGAATTCACACATAAATTGTTAATGGATAAAGGATTAGATGTTGAAGATTTACATACACTTGGGAAAGGAGAAGCTAAATATTTTTATTTCAGAGATAATGAAGGAAATCTATTAGAAGCAGCTTGGTCCATTTGGGATCCAAAAGATGAAATTAAAGAAGAATTTTTAAAGCAAGAGAATTGAAATGAGCGGTGTGATAGCAAACTCAATGAAGGCATCCCCATCATATAAACCGTATTCACGCTGCGTCCGGTTGCGCCAACCTTGGTCGCCTGAAGGGATTTCGAGGAAGCGTATTCAGCAGACAACCCAGTACTACCCAACCAAATCGCGGCCGGAAATTCGGTCATTAGGGAAATTGTTGCACTTATTTACAAACTCTTTGAATCGGAGATGAAAGGATGAATAATCGATTAATTAAAGTGCTGCTATTGACTTTTCTCATAATATTATGTGTTTCTTGTTCAAAGGCTAAGTAATCCGATCCTATTAAGACATCAATTCAAATGAAACAGGCAATTTTCTTCAATAGTTTCAAGGATTTTCAATCTTTATTTAGTATTCAGCGCAAATCAGAAGCAACGCAGGAAATGTTTAAGGCACTTAAGAAGATTGAGGACCCTGTTGCTGATTATAGATCATATACGCTTGTTACATTAGGCAATGGAAAAATGGTACTAGTGAATCATTCACCAGGGAAGGATTATAAGATTCAAGATATAGTTATAGTTCCTGAAGATTTGAAGATACTTTTTGAAAATAAAAATAAAAGTCCTTAGATAAAGTAATTGAAAGCATGGCATCTAGACGGGGCAACATATAACAAGGTCGGTTTTCATTTATGATAAAATTCTTGGGTTTGTGAATATTTATTGCTAAGGAGAATTCAATGGTATTTCATTTTTTAAAACGAAGCAAAAAGCCCAAACCAGGATTAGATCTTTCAACAAGTTTCCTGGTACCTGGGAGATCAGACAAACATTAGCCAATAAACACGCCTATACGTTCTGTTGATAGGCAGTTGACAACTGCCAGCGTCCGCCGCACAAAGGAATTTGTCGATCCATGTAGAATACTTCTTTGGCTGACAACTTGTCGTACAAACACCGCTGGCCTGAAGGAGCGTATAAGCTTGGTATTCTCGAGTCTCATTTTCCTATATTTGTTCCTACCCATTCTATTAATCGTATATTTCCTCGCCAAGAGCATCCGTTACCGCAACTGGGTGCTGATCCTATTCTCGCTCGCCTTCTACGCCTGGGGGGAGCCGACCATGATCGTATTGCTGATTATCTGTGCGCTCGTTGGCCACCAATTCGCCCTCTTGATCCAGAAGTACAGGCACACCCAACTGGCCAAGCCGCTGCTATTCACGTCCGTCACGATCAATATCGTCGTCCTCTGCTACTTCAAATATACGGGGTTCCTGCTAGACAACCTCAGCAGTTGGCTGCACGTGTCCATTCCGTACAAAGACATTGCGCTGCCGATCGGCATCTCATTCTTCACATTCGAGATCATCTGTTACACCGTCGATGTGTACAAGGGGGCGCTGAAAGCCCCGAAGTCGCCCATGCAGATGCTCTTGTACGTCTCTTTCTTCCCGCACTTGATTGCAGGCCCGATTATTCGGTTCGTCGATATCGAAGAGCAGATTCGCAAGCGCGTCTTTTCGTTGCCGATGTTCTCGGAGGGCATTAACCGTTTCATTATCGGCCTAGGCAAAAAAGTAATCATCGCCAACAACATCGGCGAAGTTGCCTCCAATCTGTTGGAAGGGGGAGCAGGAGGAACGAGCGTACTGGGCGCCTGGTTCGGTATCTCTCTGTTCGCTCTGCAAATCTACTTCGACTTCTCTGGCTATTCAGATATGGCGATTGGTCTTGGTAAGATGTTCGGCTTCACCCTCCGGGAAAATTTCAACTACCCGTACATTTCCAGATCGGCATCCGAGTTCTGGCGAAGATGGAACATCTCGCTTGGCGGGTTTTTCCGCGATTACGTATACATACCGCTAGGTGGCAACAAACGCATGTACTTGCGTAATTTGTTCGTCGTCTGGTTCCTGACCGGATTCTGGCACGGGGCGAGCTGGAACTTCATTATCTGGGGTCTGTACTTCGGAGCGCTGATCTTCCTGGAGCGCGTACTGCTGGATCGGGTGTTCCGAGCGCTGCCTGTCGCTTGTTCCCATCTGTACTTAACGGTGGCGATGCTTGTGGGCTGGGTTTGGTTTTATTTCACGGACCTCACGGAAGGGGTGCGCTTCCTGGGCGTTATGTTCGGGCTATCCGGTGCTTCCTGGTCGACGACCGAGCTAGGTATTGTATTCAAGAGCAATGCTCTGCTGTTCGTGATCGCCATCGTGGGTTCAACTCCACTCGTGGGCTGGCTGGTCGCGGCAGCTCTGCGCAAGATCAGGCTCAATCCGCTGTCCATTCGCGACGTTGTAACGCCGGTCATTAACCTAGTCATTCTAGCTGCTGCTACCGCACTTCTAGTGGGGAGTACGTACAATCCGTTTCTCTACTTCCGATTCTAACACTCAAAGGACGAAACCGATGAAAAAAGTGAACCTGCTGCTTTTCCTGCTTCCTCTGTTTGCCCTATTCATGATGAATATGTTTCTTCCTAAGGGGGAGGAAGTATCGAAGCTGGAGAAGCGGACGCTCCGGTCGTTTCCAAGCTTCTCCGTCTCCCATCTGCTGAGCGGGCAGTATTTCAAGGAATTCGACAATTACTTCGCCGATCATTTCGTGTTCCGGGATAAGCTGGTACAAGCGGGGAGTCAGATCAAGGATTTACGCGGATTGGGTGGGGAGGACCGAGCTTCCATCGTGGTGCAAAAGGGTGGAAACAATATGTTCCAAGACCTGGCGAAGGGCGCTGGGAATGCGGACAAGCCTGTATCCGGGCAACCGACTGGCTCGGCGACTAACCCTCCTGCTGCGCCAGTTTCGGGGGCGGAAACCCAGCAGCCGGCTGGAGCTAGTCCAACTCCAACCTCGACACCATCCGCGGATGCTGCCAAAGCCGTGCAGGATACCGAGTCTGAACGGTACTTGGTGCTGAAAGACCGGGCGATGGCTCTGTTCAATTACGTACCTGCTTACGGAGAGTCTTATGCTACCGCAATTAACGGGTTCCAGAAAGCGATTGATCCGAAGATCAGGGTGTATTCCTTACTCGCACCTACTCCGGTTGAGTTCGTGAAGGAGGACAAATACAAGGCACTTTCGACCCCGCAGAAGGAAGCAATTAACCAGATTAATCGTGTGTTCAACTCGAACGTGACCACCATCGATGCGCACAAAGAGCTGAGCAAACACGCGGATGAATACATCTATTTCCGATCGGACCATCACTGGACTGCCTTGGGAGCTTATTATGCGTACAAAGCTTTTATGGATCGGATCGGAGAAACGGCAGTACCATTGAGCAAATACGAAACCGAGCAGTTGGAAGGTTATCTGGGCAGTGCTTATTCGGCGACGCTTGATGTCAATCTGAAGAAAAATCCGGATACGATAACGATCTACAAGCCCTACGTGCCGTATAAGTATTCCTTGTTCTGGGTCGATGGCGTCCCGCTTGACCGCAATGTCGTGGATATTAGCTATGCCGAGCATGGGGGCGGGGGCTATCAGGTGTTTCTCGAAGGTGATTCGCCTTGGGGAGAGATTAAGACCGAGAACAAGAACGGCAAGAAGCTTCTGGTCATTAAAGATTCTTACGGCAATCCGTTCATACCGTTCCTGCTGCCTCATTTCGAGGAAGTTTTCTTTATCGACCCGCGGCACTTCACGACGCATATGCTCGATTTCGTCAAGGAGAAGGGGATCACAGACATCTTGTTCCTGAACGGCATTGCGGTTACCGCCTATAACGGCTATACAGAGCTGATTCTATCCAAGGAGTAACGGAACAGACAGACGTGACATAAAGCAGCCTTTGCCTTTTCCGGATGGATAAGGGCAAGGGCTGTTTGTGGGTATTAGGGAAAACTGAATAACAAGCAGAAATATGAATATAATGGATAATGTAGTTTCCATTGTTTCTATATTTTCCTTTATTTCTGTTTGATTTCTGTTAAGATGGAGGCATGGGGGTGTGATCAATATGACGAAACTATTGAGTTACGTTAACCTGGAAGCAGAAGGTGTCACTACGGATGTGGCTAGAGAGTACGCGAAGTTGCAGTATCTTGAACATGTACTGGGTCTTCAAGAACAGATCATGATACGCTCAAAACGTCTTCGTGAGCGAATGAGCGATGAAGAGGTACGTGCTGTCGAAGAAAGAGTTCGAGAGGCTCTGCGGGGCATTGAAATGGAATTTCAAGTTATTAGTACTAAACGTCCGGTAACACCTGTTCCGTTGGACGTTCCTGAATATCTGACCGTTCGTGAAGTTGCTAAGCTTAAGGGCATTACTGTTCAAATGGTACGACGTCATTTGAACGATAAGAAATTCATAGGTCACCAAGTTGCTGGCGAGAACAGTACATGGAGAATTCCAACTGAACAATTTATTAACGACCACAACTGGAGTGAATTTCTGAGACAAAGACAAGAAACCTTTTTGAGGAGTCGACGAGCGGCGGAAACTATGATTGATTTTTGGGAAGAAAAGGACCCAAAAGCACCTGAAGAAGAGTAGGGAGAGATTAGTGAGAGATGTCGGACGATGTAAAAACTTATTTGATAGATACGAATATCTTTCGGTATATGTCCGACAATGTGCCTGCCGCACAACCAGGCGAAGTAACTGAACTAACAAGAAAGCGACAATACAAAGATAATTGTCTACTGTTTTGGTCTGGAATAGCAAAAGATGCTGGCGAAGGAAAAGCAATTCTTATGATTAGTAAAGAAGTTGAAGTCGAATTGTTAGTTCAAAAGAGAAAAAGAAAATTACAACATTTATTGATGCTGTTGAAGTCGACGATTTCGAATTATCCACTGAAATCGAATATGAATTACGTAATTTCAGCAATTTTATTCGAAGCAACAAGTATCGGCATCTATTGAATATACCTGGTTACAGCATGGATTATTTGAGAACTTCGGATGCGCGTATATTAATTGATGTTATTCGAAACGATGCCATTCTGGTTACAGCGAATATTAAAGATTTTATTACTTTGCTGTTTTTCGTGAATGAGACCGAAAATAGACTTTATGATGTTCTTAATCAACAATATGTTCAGTTGCCCCGGAATGGGTTAGATGCAGTTCGAGCAGACTCACAATTCGATTCATTAAATGTAAAAATCAAGTGATTAGTAGACGGTGAAGAAGAATAACTCGCGTCTTGTAATTGAGATGTTTAGCGAGAGTTATAATTGGACGGGGCAGCTTGGCAAACCATGTAATACAGAAGAGCAGTTCTCTATGCCTGATGGCAACGGGGAGCTGCTCTTGCGCATTCCACCTCCCCTTACTCCTTCACGGACCCAACGACCATGCCCTTGACGAAATACTTTTGCAGAAACGGATATACGAGTAAGATCGGCAGCGCCCCGATGAAGATTTGCGCCGCTTTCACCGTATTGTTGGAGATGTTCTCCATCTCCCGGCCCAGAGAGGATAGCTGCGTGGAATCGATCTGAATCAGAATCGTCTGGAGGAAGGTGGCGAGTGGATAGTCCTGAATGTTCTTCAAGTAAATCAACCCGTCGAACCAGGCGTTCCAATGCCCCACCATCTTGAACAACGATAAGGTCGCGACCGCCGGCAGGGACAGCGGAAGGTAGATGAGCGTCAAGATCTTCAATTGCCCGGCTCCGTCGATCAAGGCCGCTTCCTCCAAGGCGACCGGGATGCTGCGGAAGAAGTTAAGCAGCAGCACGAGCAGCCACACGTCGACCGCTCCCGGCAGAATGAGCGCACCCATCGAATTCATCAGACCGAGCTTCTGGATAACAATATAAGTGGGCACGAGCCCCCCGCTGAACAGCAGCGTTAGGACGAAAAACCAGGAGTACCACGTCCGGCTGCGGAACGCCTGTGAATCCTTGGACAGGGGATAAGCGGCGAGGAAGATGACGACCATGGCCGTAATCGTCCCGATTACCGTTCGCTGGACGGACACCCAGAGGGAGTGAAGGAAGTTCGGATTAGTCAACGTTTTCTTATAGGCGTCCAGGGTGAAGTCGATCGGCAGCAGCCCGACCAGGTTCGCGTTGGCCGGCGCGCGCCCGCTGAACGAGACCGCCAGCGTGTGAATTAGCGGCAGCACGCACAAGAAGGCGATGGTGGCAAGGAAGACGTAGTTGAACATGGTGAACAGACGATAGGATAACGTCTTGTGGTACAAGAGAACTCCTCCTTAGAAGATCCGGTAGTTGGCCGTTTTGAGCGCGATGCGATAGACAGACAGAATGAGGATGCAGCTCACGATCGATTTGAACAGGCCGATCGCGGTTGCGAAGCTCAGCTTCTGACTCAGGATACCGACCCGGTATACGTAGGTGTCAATGATGTCCCCTTTGTCATATACAAGCGGATTGTACAAGTTGTATACTTGATCGAAACCGGCACTGAGTATGCTGCTGAGCGACAAGGTGGCGCAGACCGTCATGATCGGCACGAGGCCCGGAATCGTAATATGGAGCGTCTGCTTCCAACGGGACGCGCCATCCACTTCGGCCGCTTCATACAGCTCAGGATTAATGCCGGCGAGAGAAGCCAGGTAGATGATCGTGCTGAATCCGAACTCTTTCCACACCTCGCTCGTGACCAGGGTGAAGCGGAACCAGTTGCCTTTGCCCAGGAAGAAGATCGGGTCAATGCCGAACATCTGCAGCACACGGTTAACGAGTCCGCTTTCCGGAGAGAGCAGATCGACAAGAATGGCACCCAAGATGACCCAAGAGAGAAAATGAGGCAAGTAGACGAGTGTTTGCACGGCCCGCTTGAACGCCATTTTGCGCACCTCATTCAGCAACAGGGCGAACCCGACCGGGACGATGACCATGAAGCCGATCTTCAGTGAGGCGATCAACAGCGTATTCCAGATAACTTGGAGGCTGTCCGACCGTTCGAAGATGGCCCGGAAGTGCTTCATCCCGACCCAGTCGGAGCCGCTGATACCCAAGTAAGGTTTGTATTCCTGAAACGCAATCACAACGCCGAACATCGGCAAGTAGTGAAACAATAAGGCCAGAATAACGGCAGGCATAAGCATGAAATGGAAGGCCCAAGTTTTGCGCAGCTTCTGCCCTATCGTCTTTTTCCGAACATGTGGAAGGGAAGCTCCCGGATGAGCGGTGTGATTCATCGTAGCACCTCTTTGTAGGCTGAATTAGCAATTGCCCACATTCTAGCATAGCCCCGAGCCGAGCTATATACCGTTTTCTTAACACCGGATGATGTTTTGTAAAGGCTGTGTGAAGACAGCAAGGCGATGTTGAAAAAAGCACATTCCGTCTTGAGATTGTGTTATTTCCCTGCAGGTGTGATTCCTTTACGATGTGGGTGTAAGTACAATCCTAACCAGTTCAGGGGGAAGCACGCGTGCGATTACAAGCGAAACAGGTGGTGCTGACAGCACTCACAGTTACATTGGCAGGAGCAGCGATCGGCTGCTCGTCCGACAGCGGCAACAGTAAGAAGGAAGAGAGCAAGTCCTCGGTGAAGACCGCAAATGGGAAGTTCGACCCTCCGGTGACGATTACAACCGTAAGAGGCGTTCCAGCTGCAGCTACATTCAAGAATGGCGAGACGATTGACGATAACGTGCATTCGCGTTGGGCGAAAGACAAGCTGGGCATTGAGATCAAGAACTTATGGTCGGTCGTGAATTCGAACAACGCCTACGATACGAAGCTCAAGCTGGCGCTGTCCGCCAATGAGAAGATGCCCGATGTCGTGAATGCTACAGGTGAAATGGCGCGGCTGCTTATTGAATCCGGACGCTTCCAGGATGCAGGTGCCCTGTTCGACAAGTACGCCAGCGAGACGTGGAAGAAAGCGATGAAAGAAGATCCGTCGGTCTGGTACGAATTCTCCAAGGATGGCAATCGCTACGGCATTCCGCAGCTCGATTACGATTACAACAACGATCCGGTGCTATGGCTGCGCGGCGACTGGATGAAGACATTGAACTTAACGGCGCCTAAGTCGATTGATGATTACGAGAAGGTGCTGGATGCATTCACGAACAAGGATCCGGACGGTGACGGGCAGAAGAACACATTTGGTCTTTCCGTTGGCTTTAAGAAATCATACGGCAATCATTTTGGCGTCAGCTGGTTATTCGGATCATACGGAGCGATTCCAGGAATGTGGGCCAAGCAAGCGGACGGAACGCTGGCTTACGGATCGGTTCAACCGGGCGTCAAGGAAGGCTTGGCGAAGCTGAAGAGCTGGGTAGCCAAAGGCTACATTCCGCAAGAAGCCCCGGTGTGGGATGAAGCGAAGGCAGGCTCCTTCGTGTCGGCCGGGAGAGCGGGCAGCTTCACCGGTCCTTACTGGTCCGAGGCTTGGCCGATGGGCGATCTGACCAAGAACAACCCGAAGGCTGAGCTGACCACGACGATGCTTCCGGTTGGAGCGAACGGCAAAGGCACATATTTTGCCACCCACCCCTATGCCGGCGCTACGTTCATCAGTAAGGAAATGAAAAATCCGGAAGTTTACTTTGCCTATGCCAATTATTTGTTCGATAACTTCGCAGATCCGAAAGCGGGAAGCGAGTTCGAGAACGGCTGGCACAAGGGCTATGACTGGGATATGGTGGACGGCAAAGTCACGAACGACCTGACGAAGATTCCGGGTGGAGGCGTTCGCACCTTCTTCTACAGCCTGTTGAACCAAGGGCCGCGCATTCCTTCACAAAATATTAAGGCGCTAGTCAACCTAGGGAAAAATGGGAAGCCGGAAACGCCATATGAACGTTACTGGTCACAGCTCGCACCGCCGGTCGAGATTCAATCTTCGGGCAACGTCTGGAACCAACGCGAGAATCGACGGATGAATGAATTCACGGGCGGCTCGACGGCGACGATGACGGACAAGGGCGATTACTTGAATAAGCTGGAGATGGAGACGTTCAGCAAGATCGTGTTCGGCGACGAGCCGATTGAAGCGTATGACAAGTTCGTTCAAACTTGGAAGTCGCAGGGCGGAGATACGATTACCAAAGAAGTGAATGAGTGGTATAAGAGCGCGGCGACCAAATAACGAATCAGGTGACGGGGCTTCTCCTCAACGAGGAGTCCCTTTTCCGTCCTAACGCTCCTCCTTTACCCAGCAGGGTACCGCCCCTCATGACAGAAGGCTAGTAGACGAAGCAGTTACGAAACGAGGGGAGAGGTGAGAGCGGTTGGATCGAAAAGTGACGATATTCACCAAAATCGTCAGCATGATTATAGGCATCCTGTTGCCAGTCGTGCTGCTGTTCGCCTTGTCGAATCACACAGCGGTTCAGGTGATTGAAGATGAAATGAAAACGAACAATTTGAGCCAGTTGAAATTCCTTCATCAACAGATGGAGGAGAAGGTGAATCAGATCTCGATCAACGCCATTACCATTTCCAACGATGCGGCCATTCGGGAGCTCGAGTTCCAGCATCAGTCCGGGTCCACCTTCGACCGACAGAAGCTGTTGCGCATGATCCTGGACAACATTACGCTGCATGCCGGAATCAGCGGATGGAATACAGATATCACAGTGTTCTCCCGCATGACGAAGGAAATCATCTCCACATCTGATTCATCGGTCTATTACTCCGAGGAGCAGTTGGTGAAGGAGATTGCACAAGGGTGGAAGTATAGAACAGCTGCTAATGGCAAGTCGATTGCACCGGAATTCGTCTGGTATTCGGTTCATCCGATCACCGCTTTCGCCAATCCGTCGACCGCCCGTCTGATCACCCGTACCTCGTTTACGACTGCTTATTTGCAGGACATGCTGGATCAATACAAGGCGGACGGACAGGGAGATCCGTTCCTGTTCCATCCCCAGTATGGGGTCATCGGCAACCGGACGTTGAACAAGTCGAGCTCGGACGATCTGATCCGCAAGCTGAACGGAGAGACCTTGAAGACGTCCGACATTCATTTCACAGCTGAAATGAACGGCAGGGAATCGCTTGCGAGCTACATGGTGCTGAATAATTTGGGGTGGTATTTGGTCGATTCTGTCCCGATGCAAGACATCTTGTCGCCGGTTACCAAGACGCGCAATTTGTTCTATGGCTCCACGGTGCTTCTCTTGCTGCTGAGTTTGTTGGCGTCCTACACGCTATACCGTGCGGTGCAAATGCCGATCCTGGCTATCGTTCGCCATGTGCAGCGGATTAAACGAGGGGACTATGGGGCAAGGGTGYAACTGCAAGGAGGCACGGAATTCGTATTCCTGATCGATCGTTTCAACGAGATGACCGAACAAATTCAGGACTTGCTGGAGAAGGTCGTCGCCGAACAGCTCCGTTCCCGCGAAGCGGTGCTCAAGCAGCTGCAATCCCAGATCAATCCGCATTTCCTGTACAACTGCCTGTTCTTTATTAAAAACATGGCGCGTATGGGAGACGAGGAAGCCATCGTAGCCATGTCGCTGAACTTGGGCGATTATTTCCGCTATACGACGCGGCTCGGCAACCAATCGGCTACGCTCGCAGAAGAGCTTTCCGTCATCGTCAATTATTTGGAAATCCAGAACCTGCGCATGCGCAGAATCGCATATAACATCGACGTACCTGAGCAAATGAACAACCTCGTCCTCCCGCGTCTCTTGCTGCAGCCATTGGTCGAGAACGCGATCTTGCACGGAATCGAACCGAAAGAGGGCAAGGGAACCGTTAGGATCACGGGCCATGTCGAGAACGGAGTTTACAAGCTGTTCATCGAAGATGACGGCGTGGGGATGGACAACGACAAGCTGGAACAGCTGCACAGCATCGTGAACCGCAGCGAGAACGAAGATGAGAGCGGTTCGAGTTTTGGATTATGGAATGTCAATCAACGTATCAAGCTCACTTACGGTAAGGAATCGGGGTTGTTGTTCGCACACGGAACGAACGGCGGGGTGAGAGTAACGGTTGTCATGCAGCTAGAGGAGGGGAATTCAAATGTTTCAATTGCTGATCGTGGATGACGAACCCTCGGTTGTAGATACGCTGGCCCATACGTTTCCATGGCCTGAGCTGGACATTGAGGAGGTGCTGTGTGCTTATTCGGGCAGACAGGCGCTGGAGCTCATCAAGCGGCATGTCATCGATATCGTCATTACAGATATTCGCATGCCCGGCATGGACGGCCTTCAGTTGATTGAGCAGATTCGTAAGTATTCGGCCAACACGCAAGTTATCGTGCTAACCGGTTACGAGGAATTCGCTTATGCCAAGCGTGCGCTCCAGTTGAATGCGGCGGACTACTTGCTCAAGCCGGTTAGTGATGCGAGCTTGACGGAAACGATTCGTAGAGTGACCCGGAAGCTGACCGTTGAGTGGGAGGAAGTCGCCTTGCAGCAGCGGGCCTCGCTGTTGCTCCGGGAGCATCAACCTGCATTGAAATCCGAATTGCTTGTCAATCTGCTCGAAGGCAACCGGTATGAGGATGGAGACGTACTGCCGCTGATCAGCATCCCGTTCGCATCCGGGGAATCGGTTACCCTGGTCTTGATTCGGCTTGAGGGTCAGTTCGCTCAATACAATCGACGCGATCGCCTATTGATCGAATACTCAATCGTGAACATGGCTGAGGAGACACTTGGTTTGTATTATGAGCTCTGGTCATGCCGAGACCGGCACGAGTATGTCGTCTTGGCCCTTAAGCCCAAGGAAGATTATTCCGGCGGGGAGGGAGACGCCTTGCTGAGCCGTCTGTGCAGTCAATTGCAGAGCCTGGTCGCGCGTTACCTGCACGGGGATGTATCGATCGTGATCGGCAATCCGGTCGAGTTCCCTGGTGGTCTTACGGTCGGTTATCAATCCGTGGTCAAGACGATGAGGCGTCGGATCGGCAAGGACGTTGGGCTGCTCATGACCGTGAACGACATTGTGGAGAATGAGTCAGTTCCGACCTTGAAGACGCTGCATGAACCCCCGACGATCATTCATCTGTTCGAGGCAGGCATGTGGGAAGAGGTCAGTCGTAAGTTGGAGGCGGTGTTCGCCGAGCTCGATCAAGTATGGAACGATTCACCTGAACTGCTCGCGGAGCTGTATCATGCTGTTGCCTTCGCCTGCTATCATTACGCGCATGTGAATGGGGAGACGTTAAGTCAGCTGTTGGACCGAATCGGTGAGGTAGACGGTATGCCAGATCAGGCTTCCATGCTCTCAATCAACCGGATGCGGGAATGGACGTTCAGGCTGTGCCGCAAGCTGTCCAAGGACAACACCGAGGACATTCGCAGCTCACGGGCTTCGGTTGTGATCCAAGTGAAGGATTACATCCACACGCATTTGGCCGACAATGTGTCGCTCTATGCGCTTTCCGATCAAGTGAACCTTCATCCTGTGTATTTGTCCAAAATATTCAAGCTGGAAACCGGTGAAGGTATCAAGGAATATTCGCACCGGGTCCGAATGGAGAAAGCCGTTCACTTGCTGAAACATAGCGATTTGAAAATATACGAAATAACGAAGGAAGTCGGGTATTTGAACACTCCCTACTTGATCAAGGTGTTCAAGAAGGAATTCGGCGTGACGCCGCAGGAGTACCGCGACAATTATATCGCTTGCAACACGAATGAGTAATCATTCCATCATGGGAGGACGAATGAGATGACAGATATTCGAATATTGCTGAACGAACGTCTGGGGAGTATAAAAGCACTTCATGGCGTTAACAACGGACCAGTATGCTACGGGTCGCTGATCGATGTCTCGGATTATTACCGGGAGGCGGGGATACCGCTCGTCCGTATCCACGATCCGAACTGGCCGCATGCCTGGGAGTGTGACATTCACACGATTTTTCCTGATTTTAGTAAAGATCCAGCCGATCCATTGAATTATGATTTCTCGCGGACGGATGAGTATTTGCAGACGATTCTCGACACCGGCGCTAAGATCGTATACCGGCTCGGTGAGAGCATCGAGCATACCAAGCGGAAGTACTATGTCCATCCTCCCGAGGATTATGGCAAGTGGACCGAGATCTGTGTGAACATCATTCGTCATTACAACGAAGGCTGGGCAGATGGGTTCCATCATAACATTCAGTACTGGGAGGTGTGGAACGAGCCGGATCTAGACGAACGTATGTGGTCCGGGACGCCATTGCAGCTGTTCCAGTTGTACGAGGCGACCGTTCACGCGATTCGGGCGTACGATCCGAGCTTGAAGGTGGGAGGCTATGCGGCGGCGCGGCCCAAGCTCCCGTTCTTAACAGGCTTCCTGGCGTATTGCCAGGAGCGGGAGCTGCCCATTGATTTCTTTACCTGGCACACATATACAGCCGATCCGCACCGGATCGTCGAGCATGCACACCATGTGCGGACGGAGCTAGATCGGCACGGCTATACGGAGACCGAGAGCCACTTGAACGAGTGGAATTACCTGGAATCCGATTTTACGAAGATTTGGAGCCGCGGCAACGAATACGTGCGTAAGAGCAACTTCGACAAGCAGAAAAACGCACATGGGGCCGCCTTTACCGGCACGGTGTTGACACTGCTCCAGGACGCCCCGGTCGATGAGGCCAATTATTACGACGGCCAGCCTTCGGCCTTGTTCTGCGGCTTGTTCGACTACCACGGCGTGCCGCAGCGAACATACTATACGTTCAAAGCGTTCCAACGGATGATGCAGCATCCGGCGCGAGTGCGGACTGTTGTAGACGAGAAGGCGCACAATGTGTACAGCCTGGCTGGTATGGATGGGGCTGGAGGCGGGGCTGCGCTCATCACCAGCTATGGCGGGAATGCACGCCAGCACAGCATCGCGCTGGAGAAGCTGGACGGGCCTTGCCGCCTGAAGATATACACCGTGGATGACGATCATCGTCTCGACCTGCGGGATGAACGGATCGTGGATAGCACGGCGCCCTTCTTGCAGTTCCTTCCTTCCTATAGCGTCACCCTGCTGGAATGGTCGCCAGTTCTGGATTAATTTAAAAGCCAGCAGTACGCGAAGTTGACCGCGGACTGCTGGCTTTTTGCACAATTAGGGCTTCACGGTTCCCGATGCGATGGCGATCGGTTCCAGCTTGACGTTGTAGGTCACTACATACCAAGGCTCGGCAGCAGAGGCGGCATCAACCTGGATGTCTATCTCCCAAGGTGCTTCATAGCTGACCCCGAGTCGCTGCTTGCCCTGGTAGAGTGCGACGGCAAACGGCCATTCTCCCTGTTCATTCTCCACCTTCGGGTAGACGAGCACCGACTGTCTTCCCGTTGGCAGGGAGCGGGTGGTTACGGGCGTATACTGATAGGGAGCGGGGTTACCCCCTGTCTCGACCTTGCTCACGAACCAATTGGATGCGATTAATCGCTGGTACGTTGCGTCCATGAAAGGATTTTCCCCCAGGTCATACACGTATTCGCCGTTCGTTCTTTGCGCCTGAGCCCGGCTGAAGTTGAAGTACGTGATCGCCTTGACCTGCGGGAACAGACGGGGGAGCACACCGTACATATAGTTCAGCTGTCCTTCGGCCCAAGTCCAATACGGTTTGTTGGTCGGCAGGAACGTATGGGCGATCGCACCTTCGGAGATCATGATCGGCTTGTGGTTATAACGGGCATAGATTGGGGCGAACGTATCGACCATCGTACCCTTGAAATACTCCTGTCCGTTCTGGAATGGACTCGCATACAACGAGAAGCCAACCCAATCCACATAAGCGTCACCCGGGTAGTATTCATCGAGGTTGTCAGGCGGCCAGAAATTAGGCGACCAGACCATCGCCACATTAGGTGCTTCCTCGGCCATAATATCGTGGATCAGCCGGAATTTCTCAATGTACTTCTGCGGCTCCCCATGCCATTTCACCCAAGCGCCGTTCATCTCAGAGCCGTAGCGGAGGAATATCGGTATGCCRGAAGCTTTGGCTTCCCGAGCGAACCGGCGGACGTATTCATCATCCTGCACATCATCGAGTCCATAACGCGGCTCCCAGCCGATCTGAAGTGCGCCGTCTAACTCCTTTACTCGTTCCGCCGTACGTGCTGGAAAGTACGTATTCGTATCGGTCTGCACCTTACGCCAGCCTACATAAGCGAGGTAGAGCGCATGTTTGCGCCCGTAGACGCCTTCGATCTTGTTCACATCGTAGCCGACCCGGCGATCCGCCCCGAGCATGCCGATATAGACGCCGGAAGCCGGCTCGTGCTTGGCTAAGGGCGCAAGTGATTTGTTTGTAGATGCCGATACGGTTGGAGTTGGTGATGATGATGATGATGATGATGATGATGATGTTTGCGTTAGTCTGGTGGAGCGGGCGTACAATTCGATGGAAGTGGAAGGCGTGATGGCGGGCGTCCCAGAAGCTGCAACGGGTAGCGAGGCCGGTACACCAAGCGCATATGCAGCCATTCTTTCTCGATATGAGGTCACGATGTCCGGTTGTCCGGCTTGTTCTGCCTTCTTCACTTGATCACTCCAGAAGGCGACTATATCCTGGGGGTTGGGCTTGAGGGCGACAATCGCTTCCGTACCTTGACCGCTTAACGGCTGAGTGGGCAGAGGTTCCTGTTCACGCATATAGGCCAATACGAACAGCAGAGCTGTAATTCCGACCAAACCTAGAGAGGCGACGTATTTCCACTTGAAAGAAGGTTGCATCGTTGCCGTCCTCTCGTATTAGGGTGCCAATGATTTCAGGAATAGCTGCCGGAAGCTGAGCTTGATCTGCTCGGGCGTATAGTCGAGATCTTGTTGCAAAAGTACATATAAGTTCGGATCCCAGGAAGAAAGGACGACGTGAGCAGTGAATGTTGGATTCAAGTCAGGCCGATCATACTTCTTGGCATATTCGGTTAGCAGGCGCTTCAAAGTGTCATACATGAACACATAGATAGGAGATTGATAGTAGAACTTACGATCCTCACAGCCAATGGACGACTGAATGGTACCGAGCCATTGCGACTTTTCCTCGATGAAGTCCAACCAACCATCCAGAACGAAGCCCATTCGTTCCATGACAGGAAGCGCTTCCGACTGCTTCAGGGTGTCAGCTATTTGCTCGATAAAGCACTGGCTGCTGTCCTGAATCAGGTCCAGACAGAGATCGCTCTTGTTCGCATAACGCCGATATAGCGTCCCTTGGCCGATCCCAGCTGACTTGGCGATTTGATGCATGCTGACTCCGTCCAAGCCATGTTCGGCGATTAAGGTTTGAGCGGTCTTCAGGATGAGTGCACGATGTTCGACAGCATCTTTTCGTTCTTTGCGCATCGTCATGGCCCCACCTCTCATTTTTTGTAAAATAGCTTGGTTCCGTATTGACAACCGGACAATTGTCCGGTAACATCCAGATTAAACGGACAATTGTCCGGAAAAGTCATAAGCTGACGTGGAATGTAAAGATCCGAGTGTCTATATTGTACCCTCTATTGGGGGGGCGGTCAATGGATGAGAGAGATCACAGCGCGTGTAGCGGGACAATCGGATAGGAGTGGATTGGATGTCAACAAGTACTGTGAAAGGGTCTTCGGGTGCCGATGAATCGTTCTCTATCAAGAGCATTCTTGCACCACTGATTGCCATCATCGTCGGCTTATTCATGGTTATTCTGGACGGGACCGCCGTCAATGTTGCTTTGCCGGGATTGGGTCAGGAATTTGAAAGTACGTTATCGGTCGTACAGTGGACCGTGACGGGTTATGCACTAGCTCAAGCTGCGGTCATCCCGCTTGCGGGGTGGTTGTCGGACCGATTCGGAGCGAAACGGATCTTCCTGCTCTCCGTGGCCATGTTCACAGCAGGGTCGTTGCTCTGCGCTTTGGCGACAGATATTACCCAGCTTATTATTTTCCGAATTATTCAAGGCTTGGGCGGCGGGATGGTTATGCCGATCGCTATGGCTTTTACTTACCGACTCAGTCCTCCGAGCAAGGTTGGGGCTGTAATGGGGATGATGGGTATCCCGATTCTGCTCGCTCCTGCACTTGGTCCGGTGTTGGCCGGATGGTTGGTTGATTATGCCAGCTGGAAGTGGATCTTCATCATTAACATTCCCATCGGAATCGTGGGCGTAATTATCGGGATCAAGACGCTGCCTAGTATTGAACGGCAATCTGTAGCGACACTCGACTTACTGGGCATGCTGCTCGCTCCGCTCGCATTCGCGGCCTTATCTTACGGGGTTAGTGAAGGAGGAACGAGCTGGACTTCGACGAAGACGATTGCAGGTATTGTCATCGGTGGAGTGGCCTTGATCTTGTTCACCATTGCCGAGCTGCGTCGTAAGCAGCCTTTGTTAGAACTGCGTGTGTTCGGTTCTGGAGACTTCACAAAAGGTATCATTGTCCAGTGGATCTCGCAGATCGCATTGTTCGGAACGCTGTTCATGGTGCCGCTGTTCTTGCAGCAAGCCAAGGGATACAGTGCCTTCGATACCGGCTTGATCATGCTGCCGCAAGCGATCACAGCAGGCTTGTTCATGCCGATCGGCGGTAAGCTGTTCGACCGCTTAGGCGCGCGTCCACTCGTCGTAATCGGCATGCTGATTACGACCGGGGCTGCTTACTTGTTGTCCGGCGTGAATGCGGAAGATGGCGTTGTCAGCATGATGATTCCGCTCGCCTTGTTGGGAGCCGGGATGGGGATCTCCATGATGCCTCTGAATACGCACTTGATTCAGTCGGCCCCGCAAAATCTCGTCGGTCGTGTTACCTCGCTCACGAACGCCGCGCAGCAGGTGATGACCTCCTTCGCTGTAGCGGGCTTGTCGACGATCGTGATGAGCCGGATGAAGACCTATACGGCTGATACGGCCAATACGCCTGTCCAGTCTTGGGCTTTCTCATTCGGCGATACGTTCCTTGTATTGACCTTGGTAGGTATCGTGGGTGCGCTTATTGCTTTGTTGCTGCGTAAGCCTAAGAATGCAGCGGCCGGCGGCGAGAAGCCAGCGGAAATTCACATGATGGTGGGCTAATGCACGGAAGGGAAGTAAAGCCTGTAAGGAGCGGTGTGTCCGCTCTTTACAGGCTTTTATTGTGTGGACGCGAATAGCGCGGAAAAACCGAGCTGCAGTAATCTCGGCGCACTCGAGGGTAGCCAAGAGGCCTTGAGTGTGGATGTTATGGCGAGCACAGCTTTTGTTTCATACCTACTACCGGACCCTGCGATATGGAGAAGCGAGGATGCGCAGTGCTTCCCGGTACTTCATAACGGTTCGACGAGAGAGGCGAATGCCTTCTTGAGCCAGCAATTCCGCCAGCTGGCGGTCGGAGTATGGCTTCTTCTTGTTCTCAGCGGCGATCCAGCTACGAATGCGTTCCATAGCCTGACTGGAGGATACTGCAACCTCTGTATTGAAGGTGGGCACACCACCTGATAAAAACTGCTTGAGCGCAAATAATCCATAGGGTGTTTGTGCATACTTTTGCCGGATGGCCCGACTAATTGTAGAGGTGTGTAAATTTAATTTCAAGGCGAGCTGTTTCAATTGAAGCGGCTTTAACGCGATAGGGCCGTGTTCGAGGAAGGCGGCCTGCTCCTCGGCCAGTGCCACGACGACCCGTGTCAATGTAGTGACCCTCTGCTCCAATCCGAGCATAACAGCACGGGCGGCCCGAGTCCGCTCCTGAATGTACAGGGAGACATCGTCATCGGATGTTTGGCCTGCAGCATCCAACTGCGTGCTGACGGTCAGACGAATAATGGCCTGTCTATGGATCTCAACCTCGATGCCTGCTTCTGATAATCGAATGTAAGCGTCCGGTACGATGTATTCCGACTTGCTAACGTTGCCGATGGCGAGTCCCGGACGCGGGTTCAACGTTGAACGGATATACTCGATGATAGCCTGCGTTTGCTCAATAGGGAAGCCCAGTCGGTCGCCCAGCTCCTTGAGTTTGCCCTGCGCGATTGTGTGCAGGTGCTCGTTCACAGCTTCGTATGCACCAGCCGCGGCATCACGATCTCTACGGATCTGAAGCAGCAGGCATTCTTTCGCGGATCGTGCGCCAACGCCAGCGGGCTCAAGTGACTGCACGACTTCCAGAGCGGCGGCAACCACGGCCAGGGGCTGGCGGGCAGCGGAGCCAATCTCCTCAAGCGATAACGGCAAGTAACCATTGTCATCGAGATTGCCTGCTATATAATCGGCGGTCCTCCTAACAGCGGGGGAGAGCGGAATTAGGTGTAATTGATCGATCAGCCACTGCTCCAGCGTGCTGTCGACCGGACTGTAAAAGTCGGATGAAGCCGCATAAGTAGGCATATATTCCAACATCGGATTGTCCAGCACCTGCTCCTGCAAATAGCTATCCAGCTCCGTGGCGGACATCCGAAGGATGTGAAGTGATTGTCGAAGCTCCGGTGTGAGCGCTAGCTTCATCAGCAAGTGCTGGCCCTGCTGCAGTTGTTGCTGTTGTTGCTGTTGTTGCTGTTGCTGTTTCTGCTGTTTCTGCTGTTGGTTCAACGGGGTGCGTACTTGCATCGTATCGCCTCCACTTCTTCCTTCTCATACACAGCTTTCTACAAGTATTATACCGCATCCTCCACTTGAAATGGTCAAAGGCACCGTACTTCGTTACAATGAGATTAAGTGGAAAAGAAGAGGCTCAAAACCTAAATCAGATCTCGACCAAATGAACGGACACCAGAGACCTTATTTGATGTATACCCATCTGTTGCACGATCCTTACGGACTCAGCAGTCCTTATTTCACACAATTCCATGCGTTAGGGCTGCATGACAGGCAAATAAGGGATCCAGGGTCCGATAGGAAGCGATTCGACCCTAAAATCAACAAATAAGAGCTTCTGTGTCCGTTCGGGTTAAGCTTAATCACGTTATGATCTGGTTATTGTGTTGAACCAAATAACAATAAATTTTGCGAATAGAGGAACGATCTATGGAGCGCGGGACAAGGCGAATTACGAGGTTATACATATTCGGGATGGCGTGGGCCATCTTTATTTTCTTACTGGGCGAACTGATCTGGATTCCTGATCCGATCCGGCTGGGCGGGGGAAAGCAGCTGTTCTGGATCGACCTGATCGACCCGCTGGCTTACGCCATCTTGCTCGTCCCGCTGGCCTGGATGGCTGCCGCCATCCTCGGCCTCGCGGCCCTGCGCCGCGGCGGCGCGGCTGCTGCCGCCCGCGCGCCTGCGGCCCGCGCCGCCGCGCCCGCCTCCGTCGCCGCGGCGACGGCAACCCCCCGCTCCCGGCTCGAAGCCGGAGCGGCAGTACTGGCGAAAGCGGCGGTTCTCGCCGCTTCCGCCGCCGTGTTCGGCGCGCTCCTGATGGAGCCGCGCCGGCTGGTGTGGGCCGCGTGCCTGCTCGGCGCGGCCTGGCTGTTCGCAGCGCTCGACCTCGCGCTGACAGAGAGACGGCGCCGCGCCATCCCATGGCGCAGCCTCGCCGCAACGGCCGCCACCGCGCTGCTCTTGCTGGCGTTGGGATGGCCGACGTCCTACATAGTGACGTACCCCGGCATCACAATCAACATGAGCCGGTATGCCGCCGCCGAGGGCGGGACCGCGCACGGCCCGATGATTGGCGTGCTCGTCTTCGAGCGGCCAGCTTTTCCAGCGGATTGGTTATTCGCCAAGCTGTTCCCGCATTATAAGTTCGAGCCGAAGGAGAAGCTGGGCATGTCGCTCGGTGCCTACGACAGCCTCGTGCGGGACCTGAAGACAGAGGCTGACAAACTGGGCAGTGCGGTTGCGTTCAGTCAGTTGGGACTTGGGAAGGGTGCGGTGCCGCATGGAGTGAAGGTGTCCGCCGTACTGGCCGACGGGCCAGCGGAAGGGAAGCTCAGGCCGGGGGATGTAATCCTCGAAGTGAATGGTCGCAGCATCACGGTGTCGCAAGAGTTGACCACCTTCATGCTCGGCGTTCGTCCCGGGGAGGAAGTGTCGCTTAGCGTGAAGCGGGACGGCAAACAGCAATTGCTGCGCGTAGGTACGAAGGTACATCCAGACAATGCCGATCAGGCAGCGTTCGGTATACAGATCGAGGACGAGTTGGAGTACGATCTGCCTCGCAAAGTAACGTTCCACGACTACTTGGCTCATGAAGGCGGCCCTTCTCATGGAGCGATGCTTACACTCGCAATCATCGATCAGTTGACCCCGGGAGGTATAGCGAACGGTAACAAGATGGCGGGAACAGGAACGATTAATCCGGATGGTTCGATTGGACGCATTGGCGGCATTGAACAGAAAACTTATACAATCGACCGTTCTGGAGCTGATGTCTTCTTCGTCCCCTCCGGGCAAGAAACTGAGGCAAGACTGGGGTCTGCACGGTTGACAATCGTCCCGGTGAACAACATTCAAGACGTGCTGGATTGGCTCAAGGCACACCCTAAGCGCTAGGAGTCTGTCCGACGTAAGCTAATCCGTGAATAGTTATTCATTGTTGGGTTATTTGGTGAAAGGGATGGTACTCCACCGCTGTTGAAATTCTTCGCGAAGATGCTTATCAAGCTTGGCAAAGCGCCTGAGCTGAAGGATGGCAACGTGTTCGTTCCACTTTCTTTTGTGGAGAAAGTACTGAAGAGCGAACTAAGTGTAGACGTTATGTGCCCAACTAAATTCGAACACCATGAACCTCTGGAGTGATCTGCTTCAGAGGTATTCGTATTTCTCTGCTATGCCGTATTTAGTCGAATGATTGACTTTTAATAGGACTTTTGATGGATTAAAAGGGTTTGTGGATAGGGGTGTAGAATATATATCTGGGTACATAGATATAGATCTGACTCGATTCGGGGGGATTGGATTGGAAGAACACGTCCGCCGAAAGCGTTCCTTTACCGTGGAACTGTTACTATGGATCGTGCTGTTAGTCGTTGTTCCGATCATGGCGTTGTTCGCGTATTTCTACATCCATACGTTCGCCGGACTGAAGCAGGTAGAGGAAGAAAAGTCGATTCTGGCCAACCATGCGGCGCAAATGTCGATTGAAACCTTAGGGGAGACGATATCAGGCGTCACCATTACGAACGGCTACTGGGAAGCGAACAGGCAAGCGGTGTTAACTCACGATATTGCCTGGCTGAATAAGAACATCGGGGACATGACGGATGTCGTGCCGAACGTGAACTTCGTTGCAGAAACCGATCTGCAGGGTAACATACTTGTGCAGGCAG
This sequence comes from Paenibacillus sp. P4_E11, assembly GCF_056401635.1. NCBI lineage: Bacteria > Bacillati > Bacillota > Bacilli > Caryophanales > Paenibacillaceae > Paenibacillus > Paenibacillus sp. P4_E11. The sequence goes on from NZ_JBFUIX010000008.1 coordinate 24,546, forward strand.
GGGATGTCAAGGAATTCACAGGCAAGCTGCAGTACGGAATATTGCTGGAGCGGTTCAAGCAAGAGAAGGCATTCTCCGGCATCCTGCAAACTTCTAAAGGGGTGGCGGTTGTAGCCGTCTCGCAAGTAACGGGAGATCAAGGCGAGAGTGAGGCTGTTGGATTACTCATCACCGGACGTTTCCTGGACGATGATATTATGAAGGAGCTTGGGCATAGGCTGCAGACTGATATTGCTCTACTAACCCAGACCGGCCAATATATCACGTCCTCGGAACAAATCAGTGAAGAGACGCTGCAACTACAATTAGGCCGTGGTCAAGCGGATCAAGAGCAATTCTCGATGGAGCGTATACGGGAACATTATCTCGTTAAAGTCGATGCCCCCTTCAAAGACATGGCAGGTCAGTCGATCGGCATCATTCATACACAAGTGGAGTCTGTATCTACCGCGCAGGCGGTGGACGGACTCGGTACGATAGGGTTAATCTCGCTTGGCATTCTGGTGCTGCTGCTCGTCCTGGTCATTTATTTGCTCCGGCACCGTATCATCTTGCCGCTCCGCCATTTTACTGCATCGTTGGAAGAAGTCGCCGCTGGTCGTTCGGTCGAAGCGATTCCGAAGCATGTGCTGCACGCGGAAGCGGAGATCGTAATTGCCATCCAGAAAATTATGCAGTGGAATCAAGTGCTGGAGCACACGGTGGAGCAGCGTACGGCCGCGATTCGCAGTTTGCTGGACAACGCGAACCAAGGATTTTTGTCCATTGGGCCGGATTTGAAAGTGAAGGACGAGTACAGTGTGGAATGCACACGTATGTTCACGAAGGATATTGCCGGGATGTTACTTGCGGAGCTTCTGTGTCCTGGGGATTCGTCAGAAGATGAGGTACTGACTTCGATTCTAAGCGAATATTTCGCAGAGACCGACGAGATAAAGCGAGAATTGATGTTATCGCTGTTGCCAGATGAGGTGACGATCATGGACCGCACGTTGCTTGTGGAAGTGAAGCCGTTTGCTCCTTCGGGTGATACTGGCCTCGTGGCGTCGCTCATGTTCATGCTGACCGACGTTACGGACAAACGGCGGTTGGAGCTCCAGATGCAGGAAGAACAAAATCGGCTGAAGATGATGGTGCAGGCGGTCGTTCATGCTGACGATTACGCGGACATCGCTCGGGATTTCGAACGATTCCATCATACGGAAGCGGCGGAGACGATCGCCGGCGAGGATAGCCCGGAAGGGAAGGCGCTGGCACTCTATCGCGCCGTACATACGTTCAAAGGCAGCTTCGGCTTCCTGCGAATTGATGGAATGGTATCCCGGTTGCACGATCTGGAATCGGATTTGCAGGAGCTGCTAGGCAGACCGGATGGGTTCACAACGGACCAGCTAGCTACCTGCATCAGCTCGATACGGATGGATACGTGGCTGAAGGATGAAGAAGCGGTACTGAAGGGCATGCTGGGCGACGCGTTCGAGGGGTTGGGGCAGCGACAGTCGGTCAAGATCGCGATTAAGCAATGGCGGGAGCTGGAGCGCTGGGTAGAAGCGAAAGCAAGTACGGATGAAGACTACCGCTTGTTGGCAGAAATAAATGCCTGGAGGTACAAACCGATCCAGACGCTATTGAAGCAGTACCCACCGTACTTGCAGGAGCTGGCGGAGCGCAAGGGTCTTCTGCTTCACGCGGTCCAACTGCACGGAGGCGACGTCCAGGTCGACACGGAGCGCTACTATGGCTTCGCCAAGTCGCTCGTGCACGTGGTGCGCAATATCGCGATTCACGGCATTGAGAGCGAGGAGGAACGGCTTGCTGCCGGGAAAGATGGGCGTGGATCGGTATCGATCGAGGTGTCCCGACAAGGAGGCCAACTCCGCATCGTAATCCGTGATGACGGTCGAGGCATCGATCTGGCTGCCCTTCGGTTGAAGGCAAGCCGCCAGGGTGATCGATTGGGGCAGACGAATATGACGGACGACGAGGTGCTGCAGCTTATTTTCCGGGAGCAGTTCTCTACGGCTAAGAAAGTATCGGAGTGGGCGGGCCGGGGAATCGGCTTGTCTGCCGTGAAGGAAGAGGTCGACCGCCTGGGTGGCGAGATTCAGGTGACGACCGTTGCGGGGGCCGGAACATCATTCGTGTTCCTGCTTCCAGATCAAGGGAATGAGGGGGAGAACACACTTGGAAAGCAACACTAGCGTAGAACAGGAAGTCGAGCTGTTCCAGCTATTTCGAGCATCAACAGAACGGTATTTGCAGCAACTCGGGCTGGGTTCCATCGAGCAGATCCAAGCAACGGCAACAGAAGGTAAGCATAAGCTCGAGGATGTAACAGCGTTCATCCAGATAAGCGGCGCGATGCAAGGCGGATTTCTGTTCACCGTGGAGGAAGGGTTATCCCGTTGCATAGCCAGGAAGTTCATGATTGAGAGCATCACGGACATCGAGGCAGCTCAGTATGCGGCGGAAGTCGTGGCGGAAGTAGCGAATGTGATCACGGGGAATGCTTTGACAGACCGGGAGCTGCGTGATATTTTTTTAGGGAACCCTTTAATGATTCTGACCACCAAAGCGGAGATTCGCGCCAAATGCAAACGATCCTACGTACAAGCGTATGGGTCGCAGGACGGTTCGTTTCGACTTATTTATATTCCGATGGAGCACAAAGCGGAGCTAGCCAGTATTCTGGCGGTGCACCTGGACTAATTGTTAGGAGGGCGTACAGTGGCAAAAATAATGATAGTGGACGATTCAGCAGTTATGCGCAAAAACATACGGTCAGCCCTGGAACGCGCCGGCCATGAAATCATTGCCGAAGCGTCGGATGGGCGCGAAGTGCTGCCGATCTACATCAACCATAAACCCGATCTCGTTACGCTTGATATCAGTATGACCAGTGTGGATGGGATCGAAGCGCTGCAAATACTGCTCAAATCGTTCCCGGCGGCAAAGGTCGTGATGATCTCGGCGATGGGGCATAAGCAGCAAGTGCTTGAGGCGATCAAGCACGGGGCGAAGTCGTACATAGTTAAGCCGTTCGAAGGACCGAAGCTGGCTGAGATTGTGGAGAAAGTGCTGTGTACTTAGACTCGAATAAGACTCTATGATTTCTCCAGACGGGGATTCATAGAGTTTTTTTGCAATCGAAGGTGCTATAATGGACAGACGGCTTTAAATGCAGGAGGGCTTATGGAACTGTCTTGGAAACGCAATTTGTACGTATTATGGACGGGTATCTTTTTTTGCAGCATGGCCTACTCCATGTCGGTTCCCTTTCTCCCGCTGTTCTTGAACCGGGATTTGGGTGTGGAGAACCATTTGGAGACATGGTCGGGATTTGCGTTCGGCATTACGTTTCTGGCTAGCGCCTTAATTGCCCCTTACTGGGGCTCACTCGCGGACAAATACGGGCGCAAGCCGATGATTCTACGGTCTGGCTTCAGCTTGGCTGTTCTTTACTTGCTGACTTATTTCGTAACCAATCCTTATGAGTTGTTGGGCGTCCGAATATTACAGGGCTTGCTGGCCGGGTTCGTTCCATCCTCGATCGCTCTGGTTGCAACGAATACACCGGAGAAGCAAGTCGGTTACGCTCTTGGCATTATATCGACGGCGGGGGCGGCTGGAGGGATTATCGGACCGTTGGTCGGCGGTGTGAGTAGTCGTTTTTTTGGATATCGCGAATCGTACGTACTGTCTGGTGTCGTCGTGCTTGTGGCAGCATTAATCGCCTGGATTGGCGCGAAGGAGACGAACTTCAACCGGAACGCCACACGGTCCGGCGTACTGGATGATCTGAAGGAAGCCGGGGCCAACCGCCGGTTCATGCGGCTGCTCGGGATGAGTATGATCATCGCAGCCTCGGTCATGGTGCTGGAGCCGCTGCTGACGATTTATGTGCTGAAGCTGGGGGCGTCGCACGATACAGCATCGCTGAGTGCGGGCTTCATCTTCTCCGCTGTGGGGATCTCGACCGTGCTAGCCGCCCCGATATGGGGGAAGATCGGGGCGCGGATCGGGTACCAGAACACGCTGTTCATCGGATTGATCGGAGGCGGAATCGGCAATGTGCTGCAATATTTCTTCCACAGTCTAATCGGATTCGGTGCGCTCCGGTTCGTCTACGGGTTCTTCTTCGCAGCTGTATACCCGTCGATCAACGCCATGATCGTGCAGGCTACGCCAGCCGTATTCCGCGGCCGGGCGTTCAGTTTGAATCAATCGGCCAATCAGATAGGGACGATGGCAGGCCCTATCGCTGGTGGTGCGCTTGGAGGCTGGATCTCGATTCCTATCGTCTTCATCCTGAACGGCGTCGCGCTTATTGCGACCGCCGTGGGCTTCGCCCCGCGCACCAAGAAACCGAAGGCGTCCGAGCCCGGCCATTCTACTACTACTCCCTAAACAAACAAAGCACCCGAATAATCGGGTGCTGGCAGTAAGCTCAGGTGAAAACCGAGAGCGGAAGGATGTGTGGGACAAGCGGAAAGGAACGGGCCGTCTTTGAAATCGTGTTCCAACCAACCAATCCAATCCAAGGAAACACGATTTCAACAACGGCTGGAGCTGTCCCACACATCCAGAGCGACCCGAGGTTTCTATCCCTCAGCTTGACAACTGCGATTACTCGGGTGCCTCAAACTTAATCACCAATCGAATAATCTCTGATCGGCTCCCTATTCGTATGGGCGGTCCCCACGTGCCGTATCCCGAAGATACGATCGCGTGCATATTGCCCTTCTGCTTGTAGCCCCAGTCGAGCTCGAACAGCCGACGGGTGATCAAGAAATTCGGCGCCATCTGACCGCGATGGGTGTGGCCGGACAACAGTACATCAACACCGCTGGCAGCAGCGAGGTCATAGCCGAACGGCTGGTGGTCCATCATGAGGATGGGCAGCGCCTTGTCCGTCTCGGCTAGCAGCGCTTCGTGGCTTAATCGCCCCTCTGACGTCGAGCGTTCAGCTGTCTTGTCCTTCCGACCGGCTATATAGAAGTGATCGGCTACGCGGACGACGCGGTCCAACAGAACTTCGATGCCGATCTCCTTCATGCGACGCACATAATCCTGGATATGGCCGCCGAAATATTCATGATTGCCCAAGACGGCATACACGCCGAATCGTGCTTTTAATTGTTTCATGGAGTCAGCCATGTTTTGCCGGATGAACGGTTCAAGGGAATCGTCGAGCACGTCTCCCGGCAGCAGGATGAGATCAGGCTTCATGGCATTCATCCGCCTCACGAGCACGTTCAAGTAGGATTTGCGCACTAGCGCGCCCAGATGAAGATCGGAAGCTACCGCGACTTGCAGCTCTTGCAGATCGCCGGTCGCCTTAGGGATTGTAATCTCATACGTTCTAACAATGGGTGTCCATGCGTTCCATACGCCCTGGATAACAATGAGCAGAATGGCGATACTGACGATGGTACCTAGCACCGGGACATAAGTGGAAGCGTCGACCGATGCGAGATGAAGAATCAGCGCGGCCAGATCCGCAATAGGTAGTAGCAGGAACAGGTAGAACAACACGGCCATCCAGCACGACCCTATTATTTTGAACAACGTAACAAGAGCGTGGGGGAGGAAACGTTCGGCTAGACGGGACAACAAGTAAGTGAAGGAGATGAACCAGAAGATCAGCCAATACAATCCGGTATGCTCCAGATGGAAGACGTGGTTCAGAAACACTAGCACATTCCAGCCTACAAAATAATGAATGCCAACGTATACGAGCAGAATGGCGCTTACGATGGCGGCGAATCTTGGTTTCATGCTGAGGTGCTCCTCTTCGAAGGGTTCCATATCTATTGTATTGTCGCATATTCCATAGGGTTGTACAAATAACGAGAACCAGGCTGTCAGGGTCAGAAGGAGTCGTTTCAGATGGTCATTGAACCAAGCAATAAGCCGGTCTACATCTACACGTACGTCTGCCATGAAGACGAGCTGCCCTTGTGTCGCATGGAACTGCGAACCTTATTCGGCCTCGAACCACAAGGAGGCTATGTAGAAAGTTCGATCAAGCTCGATCCGAGCCGCAGTCCCTTCGTCAAGCAACGGATAGATGTTGATCTGAAAGGCCATTCGGTGCAGGAGTTGGCCGATCAGGCGAGTGCCTTGCAGTTGGAAGGAGCGACGTTCAAGATTCAATACGTAGCAAGCGGAGGAGACGTTGCAGTCACGTACGAGGAGGAACGAGTGATTGAACGATCGATCGGAGCGCAGGTTCGGGGGAAGGCAGAGATGCGCACGCCGGATCGGCGATATGGGGTTATTCGCACCGTAGATGGGCGTTGGCTGCTGGGAGTTTGCCGGGACAACGAGGCGGTATGGCTGCGGCACAAAGATAAGCCCCGTCAATATTCAACGGCCCTAACCACCAGAATGGCTAGAGCCGTTGCGAATATTGCGGTCCCTCGTCCGCAGGGAATGAAAGTAATCGATCCATGTTGTGGCATCGGGACTGTTATTGTAGAAGCGTTGTCGATGGGCATCGATATCGTAGGCTGCGATCTGAATCCGCTTGCCATCGTAGGGGCAAGGGCGAATTTAGCGCATTTCGGGTATCCCGATGTTGTTAGACTGCAGGACATGCGAGACGTAGTTGGTGCCTATAATGCGGCCATTGTCGATCTGCCCTATAATGTATGTTCGGTGCTTAGCGATGCAGATCAATTGGAGCTGTTGGCATGTGTTCGCAGGATCGCAGGTCGCGTCGTCATTATTACCACGCAATCCATTGATCGGGAACTTGCTCAAGCCGGCTTCCACATCCTGGATCGCAGTGAGATACGGAAAGGCAGATTGACCCGTCAAATCTGGTTGTGTGAGTAAGGGGCGCTATGCCGGAAGTTAATGACGTTTGTTCGTATTCAGAAGCGCAGGAAGCATCTTCATATCTTTGACCATTTCTGATTTGCAAATCGGGCAAAGCGGAGTTTCGACAAAGGAAAAGTTTTCACGCATCCAGCACGAACAGCCTGGGGTACTGCACATCCATACATTGGTTTCCTCTTGTTGAACTTCTTCCACATTCTTCTTCGAGTAGTACAAAGTCAACTTCCTCCTTTGGCCTGCCATTCTGGCGTAGACTTTAATGTAAAAGAACTGCCCGATCAGGGCAGTTCTATAAGGACATGTTTAGTATACGAGAAATTTAGGCTTTTATACCAATTAATTTATTGTACCACGTTTAATCCTTTGCAGCAATATACGATTGGGGCTCCTGCACTAGAGGTGTGCCACTCTTCTTACGGGCGAATCGTACGGCAACTCCTACGACGATCAGCATCGCTAGAGCGCATCCGGACAGCAGCAAGAGTGAGTTTTCAGGTGCAAAATGATCCATCATCGAACCTGTCATCTTGGGCAGAAACGCGCCACCCAAACCGCCGAAAGCAATGAGTATGCTGGTCGTACGTTCGGTCGTCCCTGGTAATGCCTCGTTGATGAAGATCAGTCCCATCGTGAACATGCCAGCCATGATCAGGCCGAGTATGATGATGAGCGTGAGGTTCAGAGGAGCGGAACTAGTTAGCGAGATTAGCCCCAGCCCGATTGCCGTTCCGGCACAAGTAAGCAATAGGAACCGAGTATACCGAATCCCATCTGCAATCAAGGAGAGCAACCAGCGGCCGATCGCCATCGCCCCCCAGAACAAGCTGACGGCAATCGCTGCGGTAGACTCGTTCAGACCGGACGTAGTTTGAAGGATGGACGGAATGTAATTGGCGAAGCTCATCTCCGTGCCTACATAGAGGAAGAAGAACAGAGACCCCGCAATAAGCATGGAAAGCGTATATCTCCTCTCTGGGCGAACCGTTGTCGGTTTCTCGGTTATTCCCTCTCTTGTTGTGTCCGACATATCGGCTGCGGTAACAGCTCCGGCTTGCAGCATCCGGTCTGTCGCTTTACCAAACGGCATGAAGAGCCACATGCACATCGTAATGCATGACAGGACGGCAACGAAGGGAAACGATAACTCCCACAGTCCTTGTCTAAGCAAGATAGCAGCTATACCGGGCATCACTAATGCCCCAACACCGAAAAACACTTCCACTCGGCTCATGGCCGAAGCTTTTTTCTCTACGATCACCGAAAGTATCATGGCCCCGACGGCCGATTCTACGATCCCGAAGCCGAACCCGGCGACAGGGCTGACCGTTAGCATCCATCCCCATGGAGGAAGGAAACTATATACCGTCTCGGCTGCAGTTAGACAGCCGAGCGCCATGACGATCGTCATGCGTCGGCCCAATCTGCGCAGAATCTGCGGCGAGATCAGCACCCCGATAAGAAAGCCAAAAAACTGATTCATTATCAACTGCCCGCCATCTGAGTAATTGACCCCGTAATGGCTGATCATAGGCTCCAGTACAGGGCCGATTACTACGTGAGCGAGTCCGTTGATTAAGTACGACAAGCATCCCAACCATATCAATTTATTCATTTTCTTATCTTATCAAACAAAGGGGATAAGTGCTACGGAAAACGTATGCCGGAGGGATGTTCACGAACGTTGTTTACGTCTAGCTGCTGCATGGCATCGTTGCAGCGCTGTGCGGGTTCTTCTATAATGTCCGGTATGGGAAAGACCGATTGTGGAGATATTGCTCCCAAGGAGGGAAACTTATGCCACGAATACACAAAGCTTCATCTGTCTACATCGCCATAATGCTTTTCGTGCTCATTAGCTTGCTCGTCATCAGTTGTGGGAAATCGGGTACAGGTGCAGTGCCTTCAAGTCCTTCAGGTCCTGCGGCAAGCAGTCCAACCCCCATCACAACACCGCTCCCGACTCCGTCTCCGACGCCTGTCGATGAGATTCAGATGAGGATCGCTAAGATGACGGTCGATGAGAAGATCGGTCAACTAGTACTCGTCGGTCTAGACGGGACCACAATGCAGGAACATGCCCGCAAGATGATCGAATCGTATCGGGTCACCGGGTTTATTTTATACAAAGACAACATCACCAGCGCTGCGCAAACCCAAGCTCTACTTAACCAATTGAAGGAAACGAATCGATCCAACGCGCTACCACTATGGCTTAGTGTCGATCAGGAGGGGGGAAGAGTCGACCGCTTTCCGGCAGAGTACGTGAAGATTCCAACGGCTCAGGAAGTCGGACGGGTGAATAAGTCGGCGTATTCCTACCAGATTGGACAAGCGTTAGGAGATGAAGTGAGCTCTTTGGGCTTCAACATGGATTTCGCCCCGGTGCTGGACGTGAACAGCAATCCGAACAATCCTGTCATCGGTAACCGATCTTTCGGGGCTGATCCTGAGACAGTCATCAAGCATGGACTACAGGTTATGAAGGGACTTCAATCGAAGCAAGTTGTACCGGTCGTGAAGCATTTTCCTGGCCACGGAGATACGTCCGTCGATTCGCATCTCGATCTGCCGGTCATCCGCAAGAGCCTGGTGGAGCTGAGAGCTTTCGAATTGAAGCCATTCACGGAAGCGGTCAAGCAGCAGACGGATGCCGTCATGATTGGTCACCTGCTGTTGCCGCAGCTTGACGAGGAGAATCCTGCGTCCTTGTCACCACAAGTAATCACTGGCTTGCTGCGCGAAGAGATGAAGTTCAACGGGGTGGTCATTACCGACGACATGACGATGGGCGGCATAACCAAGCATCAAGACATCGGCGCTGCAGCCGTGAAATCCGTATTGGCTGGCAGCGATATCGTGTTGGTCGGCCATGACTACGAGCAACAGCTGAGTGTTCTTCGAACTCTGAAGGAGCGCGTGGCGGACGGGACGATATCAGAGAAACGGTTGGATGAGAGCGTCTATCGTATTGCCAAGCTGAAGGATAAGTACGGGGTGGAGGATAGTCCCGTATCCAGTGTAGACGTGAAGGCCGTGAACCGTCTGATTGAAGCCGCCCTGCAAGCGGGGAGGAAGGGATAAGTCCATAAGGTATAAGGACCCTAGCCGATCGATGGAATGTACCATCTAACTCGGTTAGAGTCCCTGGTTTTATTAGACGGATGACTGGATCAAGCCCCGGTTTCAGCGGCGATTGCTCTCTTCAGAGCTTGTGCGGACGAAGCGTGCATGCCCTCATGGAACAAGGAGAAGATCAAGACTTCACCGATTGTATCCAAAGCATTTTCCTTGATTTTGAAAGGAATGGCTGTAGGTTGGTCCAGCTTGTCGGCAAGCAGTTCCTTCAATCGGCTCGGTTGATCACGCAGTTGGGCAAGGACGGTTCCAAGAGTGGGTGGCTCGATTGTCCAATCTTCAGGCTTCGTGCCAGTGCCGAATAGAGCTTTGTACGTTTCCGGAAGCTGCTGCGGGAGGCCAGCCAAGCCGAGAACCATCCCTTCCTGGGAGGTAAGGATATGTCCTGCTTGCCAGAGCAAATGATTGCGGAAGCCTTGAGGAATGTGATTCGCTGTTTCTTCCGTCACATCTACCAGATTGCCAAGCACCATGTTACGGATCATTTGTGCTTGTTTGAATATAGCGTCATTGTGCATCGTTCGAGCAACTCCTTTGTTAAGGTTGTGAACTACCTTCTAATCTTACCTTACTTCAGACAGGATTTGAAGGCGACGTGGAGAATTCAATAAGGACCGATGGTTTGGGAAGAATTCGAGAGGGGTATCATAGGATGGAGAACGCATATATCGCAGCACTTCGCCACGAGATGGAAGGGAATGCGGATCCAGAACGGGCAGTTTCCATGAAGCGATACATGCGTGATCAGTTCGAGTTCCTGGGTATTCCAACCCCGCAGGCCAAGATCGTCACCGATCGTTTCCTGAAGCAGCATGGGCTGCCTGATCAATCGGAAGTGGAAGCGGTCGTCCGAACGCTATGGCAGTTTCCTGAACGGGAGTATCAATATTTCGCCATGGGCCTGTTGATGCGATTGAGGAAGAATGCCCCAAGGGAACGCATTGAATTGCTGGAGTATACGATCACGACCAATTCCTGGTGGGACACAGTTGATTTACTGGCATCGAACTTAATCGGTCCATTGCTCGCGAAGAACCCGGATATGATCAGGCCTTACTCGGACAAATGGATACATAGTGAGAATATATGGCTGCAGCGTACCGCGATTTTATTTCAGTTGAAGTACAAGGAACAGACCGATGTGGAGCTATTGTTCGCGATGATCTTGAAGTGTGCGGCGTCCAAGGAGTTTTTCTTGCAAAAGGCGATCGGATGGGCACTGCGAGAATATTCCAAGACTGCACCGGATCCCGTTCGCACTTTCGTTGCGAATCATCCACTTGCTCCGCTTAGCAAGCGGGAGGCGCTTAAGGTGATGGAGCGTGCTGCGGCAGTGAAGTAGTGGGTAGGAAAGGGCGGCAGATGGCTTGAAGTTGCGTGGTTCGGTGTCTGCCGGAGAGTTGTTTTTAAAGTCATTTCAGGATTTGCTATTCTTAGGAGGTTGTGCTACAATGAACTCAATCGCATAATATGAGGGCCTAATTCGCATAATGTAAAGGGTTATCATCAGGTTGGTATGGAACCTTTTCCAATGTGTGAATTTTTTATTTGCTCCGCGTAAATAGGAATTACATGTTAAAAACTTTATTGGAGGTTTTACAAATGCAAACAGGTACAGTTAAATGGTTTAACGCAGAAAAAGGTTTCGGATTCATCGAAGTTGAAGGCGGAAGCGACGTATTCGTTCACTTCTCCGCTATTCAAGGAGACGGCTTCAAAACTCTTGACGAAGGTCAACGCGTACAGTTCAACGTAGTTCAAGGCAACCGTGGTCCACAAGCTGAGAACGTAGTAAAACTGTAAGACCCGAATAAAGAACCCGGCGCGCAAGCGTCGGGTTTTTTTGCGTATTATAGAAGTTTAAGTTTTCGGGGGAACCGGAGGTTGCCCGATTGTTGTGGAGCTCATTCGTACGAATCCTGCAAAAATATATGATTTTTGATCCGTTTGCATCCGAAAGTTCAATATTGTTAAGCAATCCATTAGCCCTGAACAGGAAGGGGGAGAAAATCCTGCACTTTTACAACTTTTCGGAAGTAGAGGGCGGATTCGGATTGTTTATCGAATGTTTGATTGGCTTACGAAGAAGGGAGCTCGCGTTGCGAGCTCCCTTCCTTACGTAAACTGGTTAGATTTCGCCTGACTATTAAGCACCCTGCTCCTTCAGCCGCCCGATTACAGTCAACAGCCAATCTCGGTCGGCCTGCATCAGGTAAACCCGATGCTCGATCGACAGATCAACTCCAAGGCCATTGCCGTGCTTAGCTCCGCGGGCATATGTCTGCAGCACCAGTTCCAGTTTATCCACTCGCTTCTGCAAGTTGTCAATGACTTCCTTGAGCGGAAGATGATCCAGAAACATTAGCCCAATGTCACCGGAGGGGGTCATATCTTCGGTATGGGACAGAGCGGTATGGAGCAGGTCATAGAAGCGCTTCTCGCCTTCAGGGGCAATTGTATATACTTGGCGGGGAGGGCGGTTGCCTTCCTGCTCGACGGTAACATGGACGTAGCCGGACTGATTCAAACGTTTGAGCAGCGAATAGGCGGTCGCCTTCTTCATATCGGATACCCGGCCCAAATTCCGCTCGATAAAATCGTTGATTTGATAGCCGTGCTGACTCTGAGCCATCAACAGCCCTAGAATTAACAACTCCCGTTCATCCATTCGGCATGCTCCTTTCGTTTACGTAATACTCCCATTATAGTCATGCTTGACTATGAGGTCAAAAGATGGCATAATTTTTTTGTGCTCATATAGTCATGTGTGACTAATGTGAGGGTGATTAGTTTAAGGACGATTTTAGGAGGCGGTTCTCAATGTTCGGCTTTTTATTATTTCTTCATTTGTCAGGTATGGCGGTGTGGCTAGGTTCCTTGATTGCGGTCGGCATCATGCTGATCATGCTAGGGCGTCAGCTTCATTCGGAAGAGAGCAGAGTGCTTGTGCGCAAAATCGTCAAAGCATTCAATTTGTTGACCCACCCAAGTTCGTTCATTGTTCTCCTCAGTGGAGGCTTGATGATTATGAAGATGGGTCTAGGCGATGATAAACCTTTCTGGATGGTCTACATGGAACGGGGAGGCGGCATGATTATATTGCTGTCCATCGTTGTTCTTTCCATTCTCGGCCGCAAGATGCTGAAGAAGCTGTCAGCTGCAAGTACTACTGGAACTGCTGCATCTACTGTTTCGGTCCCATCCGCCATTACTTCCAGATTCGCGGCTTCGATGTTCGTCACGGCGTTTCTCGTCGTTTCGGTTGTGTACGTTGTTAGCACCAAGTTATAGAGGTTACACAATAGCATTTTCGTCAAATAGGCATCGAAGGGAAGGATTTCCCTTTGGATGCCTTTTTTCTTCTGCTGCATACTCCGCTCCTGCGTTGTTTCTCGATCAAGCCTCCATTCATATAATACTTACGATGAGTAATCAGGTGTAGAGTACATCAAATGGAGGAATTACATGGGACTGTTATATACAAAATGGAACAAATACAAAGTGATGCGAGGCAGCGAGGAGCTGCAGAAGTATTTGCCAAAGACCTTCAGGTTCAATAAAGCTAATCTAAGGAAGGCGACAGAGAAGTTTTCGGAATGTATCTTGAAGCCCAACGGCTTATCCGGGGGGGACGGTGTCATGCTGATCCGCAAGCAGAACGCCAACAAGTTCAAAATTCAGGCCGATCAGGCGACTCACGTGATAGATGATTTTGAGAAGTTGTACGCGTGGTTGAGCGAGAAGATCAAGCGTTCTTACATTATTCAGCAGCGTATTGATCTGGCGAACATCGATGACCGACTGTTCGATCTCCGTGTCATGGTTCAGAGGCATACCGGGCGAGCATCGAAGTGGAATGTGACCGGGATGCTGGTCAAGGTCGGTGGCAAAGGGTTCATTATTACGAATACAAAGAGAAGCAGTGGCTATGTGCTCCCACTGGAAACGGCGCTGCGTCGTTCATCTATAGACACTGGCAATATGAACGGTATCCAGCAAGAGCTCGACCGGATAGCCCTTCATCTGGTACACAATCTTCAGCTTTCCTTCGAGGACATCCAATCAGTCGGAATCGACTTCGGCCTGGATTCGAAGGGAAGGATATGGATCATTGAAGCCAACTTTATCCCATCCCGTGCGTTATTCAAGAAGCTGAAGGATAAGACGATGTACCGTCGTATTATGACTTATTAATCGCGTTTAGGCACTCCTCTTGCTGGCGATGATGGTAATAACAACAATTACGCTAGGGAGAGGGGGAGAAGACGATGAAAGTGAAGGCGATTCACCAGAGGCTCGCCGAGCTGTGGATCCTGGAACGGAGCCGTCCGCTTACTGCGGCGGAGACGCTGGAATTGCAGCATTGTATGGCTGCGAATGCGGCGTATGTATGGAAGGCGGCCTCGTATGCCAATTTGTCGCTGCTTGCTTCCATGACGAACGACACGGAGTGGCAGCATGAAATATGCATGGACATGGAACGGCTGGAAATGTCTTAGAGAAGGCGTCTAAGGGTCACCTTTTTTCTTTTTATTTGGTGCTAGTTTGGTGTATGATAGTGGGTATATTCATTTTTGAGGAAGGGGAAGGCTGGGAAACATGGAAAAACCGACATCGTCAAATTTTATAAAAAACATCGTAATGGACGATCTGAACACAGGTAGAGTCAACCAGATCGTGACGCGCTTCCCTCCGGAACCGAACGGATATTTGCATATCGGGCACGCCAAATCGATTTGGCTTAATTTCGGACTGGCAGACGAGTTCGGCGGCCGAACACACTTGCGGTTCGATGATACGAACCCGGTGAAGGAAGACGTCGAATACGTGAAAGCGATCAAGGAAGATGTGAAGTGGCTGGGCTTCGATTGGGAAGAGCTATACTTCGCCTCCGATTACTTCGATGAGATGTATAACCGTGCGGTTCTATTGATCAAGCGGGGCAAAGCGTACGTAGATGAGCTGACAGCGGAGCAAATGCGTGAAATGCGCGGAACACTGACGGAGCCGGGTAAGGATAGTCCATACCGCAATCGGTCAGTGGAAGAAAACCTTGATCTGTTCGAACGGATGCGCAAGGGCGAGTTCAAGGACGGAACTATGGTGCTGCGCGCCAAGATCGACATGGGTTCCCCGAACATCAACCTGAGGGACCCGGCCTTATACCGGATTGCACATGTACATCATCACAATACCGGTGACAAATGGTGCATCTATCCGATGTATGATTACGCTCACCCGATCGAGGATGCCGTGGAGGGTGTTACCCATTCCATCTGTACGCTCGAATTCGAAGACCATCGCCCGCTCTATGACTGGGTAATCCGCGAATGCGAGATGGACGTACAGCCGCGCCAATATGAGTTCGCCAAGATGATCTTAGCGAATGCGATTATGGGCAAGCGGTACTTGCGTCAGCTTGTCGAGGAAGGTCTTGTCGACGGATGGGACGACCCTCGTCTGTTGACGTTGTCCGGGTTGAGGCGCAGAGGGGTGACCCCGGAAGCGATTCGCGATCTGTGTCGGGAGACAGGGGTATCCAAGAGCAGCAATGGCTTGGTCGATCCACGGATGCTGGATCATTTCATCCGCGAAGACCTTAAGCTGAAGGCGCTTCGTACGATGGCCGTGCTGCGGCCGCTTAAAGTCGTCATTACGAACTATCCGGAAGGTCAAGTCGAGATGCTGGAAGCCGAGAACAACCCGGAGAATCCTGAGATGGGCAACCGCATGATCCCGTTCTCGCGTGAAATCTACATCGAGCAAGACGACTTCATGGAGAACCCGCCTAACAAATATTTTCGCTTATTCCCCGGTAACGAAGTACGCTTGAAGAATGCTTACTTCATCAAATGCGAGGAAGTCGTCAAGGATGAAGACGGTCATGTAATCGAGCTGCGTTGTACGTACGATAAGGAGACGAAGAGCGGGTCGGGCTTCAATGCGCGCAAGGTGAAGGGAACGATTCACTGGGTAGAAGCAAGTCTTGCGGTTCCGGCCAAGTTCTACTTGTTCGAAGCGTTAGTGAAGGAAGATGCGGATGAAGATGCAGAGCTGAAGGACCGACTTAACCCGAATTCCCTCGAAGTTGTGGAAGGGTACATAGAACCCGGGATGAAGGACGTTCAACCGCAAGACAAATTCCAGTTTTTCCGCCACGGCTACTTTAATGTAGATTCGAAGTATTCGACAGCTGATCATATCGTGTTCAATCGGATCGTCTCATTGAAGAGCTCGTTCGAATTATAAGTTGGTGAAATGGCCGGACTACAGGGGAGAGGTGGCAGGATGGCGAATGGATTCAGTATGGAAACGGGCCGATTGCTCATCCGGGATTTCGTTCCTGAGGATGCTTCTGCGCTGCACGAGTACGCCTCCGACCCCGAAGTAACCCGGTTTATGCTATGGGGACCGAATACGGAGCAGGAGACGCATGACTTCCTGGGCCGTGTCTGGCGTATGCAGCAGGAGATGCCGCGCGTAAGCTACGAACTGGCTGTCGTCCGTAAGGAAGATGGCAAGGTGATCGGTGGCTGCGGCATTCATGCGGAGGGCAGTAATGGCGAGATCGGATACTGCTTCAGCCGAACGGTGTGGCAACAAGGCTTTGCGTCGGAGGCGGCTACTGAGATGCTTAAGTTCGGCTTCGGCGAGCTCGGCTTGCACCGCATCTATGCGACATGTCGGCCGGGGAATACCGGATCATACAAAGTGATGGAGAAGATCGGGATGCAACGGGAAGGGTTGCTGCGGGAGCATATGTTCTCGAAGGGCCAATGGTGCAATTCCTTCCTCTATTCGATTGTTGACCATGAGTATAGGAATCTAGGGATGTAAGTATAATGTGGTAAACATGCCTCCAGCTCAAGAAGCTGGGGGTTTCTTTGTGCCCGAACCACAATCCAAACGAGCAAATCTATTAAAATCGTGCAACAGTCTAGCACATGCGCACCCTTTTTAACATCTACTAATAGGGACTGAGAGTCATTGTCAATCGCATGCGAGATTGGCTAGGGGCTGGGAGTCATCTTCAAATCTATGGGAGGTTTGATAGTCGAAGGTAGAATGGAAGGGATGCCGGATGGACCACTCCGAGTTAACTGGGAATTACAATGTATACTTAGTCGTCTTATCCTACATGATTGCGGTCATGTCGTCCTTCACGGCGTTAGATATGGCAAGAAGGGTAACATTATCAGAGGGATGGAAGCGCAGAACATGGCTGATGGGTGGAGCTGTCGCTATGGGCGTTGGCATCTGGGCGATGCACTTCGTTGCTATGTTGGCATTTCAGATATCTGTGACGGTGACATACAACACGATGCTAGTGCTAGTTTCCATCGCCGTTGCGATAGTCGCTTCCTTAGGAGGTCTGTATGCGGCGAGTCGCTCTACATTTAGCTTACAACGTTTTCTCGTCGGTGGCGTGTTCATGGGCGGAGCGATCGGTGGTATGCACTATATCGGGATGGGGGCAATGGAGGGGGTCAGCATCCGATATTCTTCGGGACTGTTCGCACTCTCGATTGTGATTGCCGTTAGCGCGTCGCTCGTAGCCTTACTACTTGCATTTCGGTTCAGGGACAACCTCTCCCTGTTCATGCATCTGATCAAGATTGGCAGCGGCATCATTATGGGATTTGGCATCATTGGCATGCATTATATAGGTATGGCTGCGGCTACTTTCACGGAATCACCAACCATGCCAAACCATTCTAATCTGGCACTGGATCCATCGGTGCTGGCTGTGTATATTGCGATCGGAAGCATGATAGTATTGAAGATCGTCCTCATCAGTTCTTACTTTGCTGACAAAAGGTTGGCCGAACAGGTTGCCTTCAACGGTTCCATTCTGGAATCAGCCGTGGATTGTATTCTGATGGTGGATGCGGACGGCAACATTACTCAGTTTAACCCAGCCGTGGAGCGAACGTTCGGGTATGGCCGAGCAGAGCTTCTCCGTAAGAAACTCGATCAATTGATCGTGCTTTCCAAACATCCTATGTATGGGGGAATTCGGGAGTTTCTGGCGCTGCTCGTGGACGGTGTTGTGAGCAATCGGTTCGAGACGTATGCCTTGCATACCGATGGCTATGAGTTCGCGGTCGAGCTTACCGTTACTCGAGTAAAGAATCATGGTACGCCTCAATATACAGCTTACATTCGCGATATTACCGAGCGCAAGCAAGTGGAAGAGGCGCTGAAGGAAAGCGAAGAGCGCTACCGGCGGCTTGTCGATTTCTCACCAGAGGCGATTATTGTACATCGCAATGGGAAAATAATATTCGCTAATGAAGCCGCTGCCCGCACCGTGGGAGTAGCCAACAGCAAGCATTTGGTAGGAAGATCGGTCTATGAATGGGTGGAGGACGAGCGCAAGGAGGACATTACGAAATGGCTGCATGCGATCGAGTATGCGGAGGAAGATGTCGGTCCAATGGAAATCCGGATCACGCGGTTCGATGGAGAGACGATCGATATTGAAGCGAATTCCATCCTGATCCAGAATGAAGGGAAATCGTTCATCCAGACGATCGCGAGAGATATAACTGAGAAGAAGCGTGCGGACAATGCCATCAAGCAGATGGCTTATTATGACGTGCTGACCGGACTGCCGAACCGGAACTTATTCAATGATAGGGTCAGCCACTCCTTGAGCTTGGCCAACACCCATCAGCTTCATGTTGGGATCATGTTCATCGATCTGGACCGGTTCAAACACATTAACGATACGCTGGGACATCCGGTAGGGGATTTGCTGTTGAAGGAGTTAGCCTATCGGCTCACCGAGAGCGTACGGGATACCGATACAATCTCCCGCTTGGGCGGGGATGAATTCATCGTGCTGTTGCCCAATACAACACATGAACAAGCTGCTATTGTGGCTTTGCGGATGATGGCCAATATTGCCAAGCCGTTCATTATCCAGGATCAGACCATCTTCGTTACAGCGAGCATCGGCATTGCCCTATATCCCGATGACGGTGACACGCCGGAGTTGCTCATCAAGAATGCGGATACGGCCATGTATGAGGCGAAGGAACAAGGGAAGAACAGTTACCGATTCTACAATCCCCACATGAACACAACCTCCTCACGCAAATTAGAGCTGGAACAAGGACTTCGCCGAGCTGTTGAGCATGAACAATTCCTTCTGCATTATCAGCCGAAGATCAAGATGGACACGCGTGAGATTGTCGGTGTGGAGGCGTTAATTCGCTGGCAGCATCCCGAGTTGGGCTATATCTCTCCGAACGAATTTATTTCACTTGCCGAACAGTCCGGCATGATCGTGCCGATTGGGGAATGGACGCTCCGGACGGCGTGCCGGCAAAATAAAGCGTGGCAGGATAAGGGCTACCCGCCTATGAGGGTGGCGGTGAATTTATCGATGCTGCAATTCCGACAGGATGACCTGATTGGAATGCTGATCCGGATTTTGCGCGAGACCGGGATGTCTCCGCAATACCTGGAACTGGAAATAACAGAAAGTGTAGCGATGCACAATCAAGAGAAAGTCATCGAGAAGATGCAAATGATCAAGCAGCTGGGTATCCAAATCTCAATCGACGATTTCGGAACAGGCTACTCTTCGCTCAGTAATTTGCGCAAATATCCGTTCAATACGATCAAGATCGACCGTTCGTTTGTCCGGGATTTGAAAGGATTGGCCGAAGAAGCGACGATTATTCAATCGATCATTGAGATGGCACACTCGCTGCGAATGAACGTGTTGGCCGAGGGCGTGGAGACGGAGGAGCAGATCGAGGTACTGCGTACGCACAAGTGCGACGAGGTGCAGGGTTTCCAGCTGGGCAAGCCGCTTCCCGCAGAGCTGTTCGAGCAAACATTGCTGGAAGGGAAGCGGTAGGTG
Source organism: Paenibacillus sp. P4_E11 (assembly GCF_056401635.1). Taxonomy (NCBI): domain Bacteria; kingdom Bacillati; phylum Bacillota; class Bacilli; order Caryophanales; family Paenibacillaceae; genus Paenibacillus; species Paenibacillus sp. P4_E11. The sequence goes on from NZ_JBFUIX010000008.1 coordinate 44,398, forward strand.
AGGTTGCAATAAGTTCCACATTTCCTCTTTTCCACACAATTCAGACCAGAAATGTTGCAATAAGTGCCACATTTTCCGAGCTCAGTAACTGAATAGAACCATGTTCATAATATGGCTCGTTCCCGTCATGAATATACTGTTAACACTGACGAGGCAGCTGCTGCAAGTGGTATATAAAAAATCCCCTTCAAGAAGACGAAGGCGCTGTTCAGTCAGCACGTCTTGTCTCTTGAAGGGGGTTTATGTGTTGTGCAGATTATTGCTCGTTCACCATACGGTTCTGCAAGGTTCCGAGTTTCTCAATTTCCACGACCATAACGTCGCCGTCTTTCAGGTACACTTGCTTCTCTTCCGGGTAACCAAGCACGACACCTTCCGGCGTACCCGTCAGAATGATGTCTCCTGGATACAGCGACATGTGCTGGGAAATATAGCTCACGATTTCGTCGCAGTGGAAGATCATATCGGACGTATTCGAGTTTTGGCGAACTTCACCGTTGACGCTGAGCTTCAGGTTGAGGTCATTCGGGTTGCCGACTTCGTCTGCACTTACCAGGTAAGGGCCAAGTGGGCTGAAGCTATCGCAGCTCTTGCCTAACAACCATTGGGACGTGCGCAGTTGCAGGTCGCGGGCCGAGATATCGTTCACGACGGTGTAGCCGAATACGTGATCAAGTGCTTGCTCCTTGGTTACATACTTGGCGGTTTTGCCGATTACCATACACAGTTCGACTTCATAATCGACTTTACTGGACGTTCTAGGCAAAGGAATATCAGCCAGATGGCCTGTCAAGGTGTTATCGAATTTGTTGAATAAAATCGGCGATGTAGGGATCTTCGCATTCGTTTCTTCGGCATGTCGGCGGTAGTTGAGCCCTACACAGATGATTTTGCTAGGCTTGGGTACGGATGGACCGAAGGTGATGTTGGATTCAGGCTTGATGAATTTGGCTTTATCGGAAGCGGAGGCAGCAAGTGCTAGATCCACATAGGATTGCAGAGCTTTCAAGGCCGCTGCGCCGCCTTCGATGACCTGATGTGTCGTTTGCGGAGCGTTAGAGTCTGAGACGATGGAGAGTGCCTCGACAACATTCAGGATGCCTTCAGAAGTTTTGACTCCGAGTTGGGAGCCTTGTTTCGTTTGAATCGTAACCAATTTCATAATTTCAAATCTCCTTTCGACTCGTAAAAAGATGATTTCATGTTTATCAGTATAGACGATKCATCAGGATTGGACAATAACCGCGAACACTTTTCCAGGCCCATGAATGCCGATTGTCAAATCGTTCTCGATGTCGGCGCTTCGGCTAGGACCAGTGATCAAATTGATGGAAGAGGGCAGGTCAACTACGTCGGGATACTCCTCCCGGATTCGTTCCAGCGCCTCGCCCATGCGGGTGACTAACTTGTCGGCGTGGAACACGGCGAACAGGGCTTCGGGCAGTAGACTGACCGAGCGACCGCGGCCGCCGTGTGCCTTCAGCACGAGCGTGCCTGTGTTGGCGAGCGCGTAGTCCGCCCACACGACGCCGAGGCGAGATCGCTCGGCGGCTTGCAGCAGCGGGCTGCGTGCACTCCAGCGGCTGGCGGTGGCCGCTAAAGGCACGGCGCCCGTGGAGGTCGGCGGGGCGTCCGTAGCTGTTCGTGCAGGTGCGGACGCGTCTGCGGTTGCGCTGGCATCCGCTGCGGCGCTAGAGGCAGACGTGCCGACGGTATGCGGCGCGTGCAAGTGGTCTGCGCCGTCGGCGCGCCATGGCACGACGGCGATGCCTGCGTCCGCGAGCGCTGCGTCGAGCGGCAGCTCTTGCAGGTCCGGGTGCTCCCAACGGGTCACCCGGTCGATCTGCAGCTCGGCGCACACTTGGCGCACGAGCGCAGGGATGGCTTCGGCGGCCTCGGCAGCAGAGACGACCCACACTTTGCCGGTCAGCGCTGTCCAGCTGCGGGTGAATAACTCAATCTTCTGCTGTTGATCAGGACGGATTGCGGCATAATGCTCGGGAACCCCGGTCACAGTCCGTACGGGTGGTGCCGTCAAGGGGGCTTGGCGGCCCAACTGTTTGGCTAATTGACCGATGAAAGCATCACGCCCATGTATGACGCCTGCTCGTTGGCCTTGGGCTTGTGCCTGCCCTGATTCTGACGCCTTTCCTTGCTCAAGCCCTGATCCTGAATTCACGCTCATCGGTGTTCGTCTCCTTTCTTCGGCTCAGATGAGGCGTCGCCGTTCTTCAGCTCTTGCTGAAGTGCAGCCCAGCGATCGCGGAACGACTTCTTCGGCTTCATCGGCATGAAGCGGGACTGCGTCCAGCCGGTTAATGGACCGATGCCTTTCTTGATCGAGCCCTGTTGAACGAGCGGCATCTGCATATAGTAAGCCGCCTTCGTAGCGGTGCGGTACAACTTCACATTGCCGAATGTAGTGGCGTATATCTTGAAGGCCAGCTTTTCTAACGCCGGCGTCAATCCCATCTTGACCTTGCGGTTACGCAGCTGCACGAGCATGTCATGCAGCGGAATCTTGACCGGGCAAGCTTCGTAGCACGCTCCGCATAAGCTGGAGGCGTAGGACAGCTGCCCGGCTTCCTTCATGTCCTGCTGCAGCAAAGGGGTCAGCACGGCCCCGATCGGGCCGCTGTACACGGAGCCGTACGTATGCCCGCCTACGTGGCGGTACACCGGGCATACGTTCAGACACGCTGCGCAGCGGATGCAATGCAGCACCTCCTGGAACACTGGGTCGCCCAGCTGTGCGGATCGGCCGTTGTCCAGGATGAGCACATGCAGCTCTTCCGGCCCATCGAGGTCGCCTTCGCGACGTGGGCCGGTGACGAACGACGTGTACGTCGTCAGCTTCTGCCCGGTGGCGCTGCGCGCCAACAGGTTCAGCATGACCTCCACGTCGGCGAATGTAGGCACGAGGCGCTCCATCCCCATGACCACCACGTGCACCTTCGGAAGCGTCGACACCATCCGGGCATTGCCCTCGTTCGAGACGAGGGTGATCGTGCCGGATTCGGCGATGCCGAAGTTGCACCCGGTCAGGCCGATGTCGGCCTCGAGGAAATAATTGCGCAGCCGCTGCTGGGCATACGCGGCCAAAGGCTTCGTCTCGGCAGGGAACTCATGTCCGGCCTCCTCGCCGAACAGATCGGCGATCTGTTGCTTGTTCTTGTGGATCGCCGGAATGATCAAGTGGGAGGGCGTCTCGCGCGCCAGCTGCAGAATGTATTCGCCAAGATCGGTCTCGATCGCCTCGATGCCTTCCTCCTCCAACCGGTGGTTGAGGTGGATTTCCTCGGACACCATCGACTTTCCCTTGGCGACGAGCTTGGCATTGTGCTGCTTCGCAATGCCCATGAACGTCTGGACTGCGTCTTCGCCGGTCCGGCAGAAGTGCACGTTCCCGCCAGCCTTTGCCACATTGTCCGCGAATTGAGACAAGTAGTAGTCGAGGTTGGACACGACATGCTCACGGATGGTGCGGCCGCGTTCCCGCCAATCTTCCCAATTGCCTAGTTCGTCGGTAGCTCCCTGCTTACCGCTCTTCAGCTTGTCGGTAGTGAACGCGACCGCTTTGCGCAGGAAGGGATCGTCTAACGCGAGCTCCGTCCTTTTTTTCAACCCCGAACCGATCAATTCCAGCTCAGAGGGTGCTTTGTGTTCCTTGTGATGATGACCGGTGTTCGCAGACACACTCATCGCGCTTTCACCCCCTCTTCCAGAAGCTGGGCCAGGTGCATGACCTGAATCGGCTTACCTTCCTTATTCAATCGGCCTTGAATGTTCATCAGGCAACCCATATCCGTTCCGACCAGCACCTCAGCACCGGTCTCGCAGACGTGCGCCGCTTTCTCACATACCATAGCTTCGGACATATCCGCCATCTTCACCGCGAACGTACCGCCGAAGCCGCAGCAGTCTTCTTTTTTCGGAAGATCAACGAGCTGCATATCCTTGACATTGTTCAGCAGTTGGAGTGGCTCTTCGCGGACACCGAGCAGTCGCATAGCGTGGCAGGAAGGATGATAGGTCACCTTATGCGGGAACTTCGCATCCAGATCACTCACTCCAAGCACTTGAACGAGGAATTGCGAGAACTCATACGTTCGCTCGATTAGCGCAACTGCCTTGCGATGCCACTCCGGCTCATCCTTGAATAGATCGGGATAGTAGTGGTGGACCATGCCGGTGCAGGAGCCAGAGGGGGAGACGATATAGTCGCTGTGTTCAAAAGCACGGATCCACTGTCGGGCTACTTCGCGGGCCTCATCCTGGTAACCGCTGTTGAACGCGGGTTGGCCGCAGCATGTCTGCATCTCGGGAAAGTCAACCTCACAGCCATGGCGATGCAGCAAGCGGACAACGCTTTCACCAACCTCCGGATACAGCTGATCGGCGAGACAAGTGATGAACAGAGAAACTTTCATAGGGTACGCCACCTTGCTTTCCTTGTTATGTTAACGGTCGGGTATGTTGAGACTTGTACTTTTGCTTGAGCTTTGCTTGGTTGGTACCGACCGACTGTTATATATATTATTATCAGGTTATCAGACAACTGGTGAATTGAAAAGAGGTTTGTTGCATTTTTTTACCCCTTCTAGGCTAGGCGATCGCCTACTCTCCTCATTCCGGTTGCTTCTTTCCTTGCAAATATTCGCGAATCTGCTGCTCGACGTAGAGGAGGTGGCTTTGCATCTCCGCTTGGGCGCGGGCTGCATCCTGATCACGGATGGCTTCGAATATCGCTTTGTGCTCCAGCCAGAACCGTTGGGTCAAAGACTTGTTGCGGTATAGCTGCAATCGACGGGTTTCCCGAATCGTGACTTCAACCTGGGCCGAAATCGTTTCCAACAGCTTCACCATAATCGGATTGTGTGTAGCCTCAGCTAACGCAAGGTGAAAGCGCATATCTTGCTTTTCCCCGACAGCCTCCGTTCCCAGCTCACTGTCCATATCGGCGAGAATGTGCTCGAACCGTTCCAGATCCTTGTCATCACGTTTGGCCGCAGCTAATCCTGCATTCGCCATTTCTAATGCTTTGCGAGCTTCGAGCAGATCGAATACGGCCTCCATGCTCGTGAATAGATGCTCGAATTGCGGAACTTCCAGCTCCCGATCGTCCATGCCTCGTACGAAACAACCCTCACCCTGGCGGATCTCAATTAATCCCATCGCCTTTAGCATACTCAGCGCTTCGCGCATCGTGGAACGTCCTACCTGATAGCTCTCCGTCAATTCGCGAGTAGAAGGGAGCTTCTGTCCGGGCTGCAGGCGACCATTCACGATTTGCTGTTTGATCTGCTCGGCGATTTCCTCGTATATTTTACGGGGTGAAATTTTCGTTATTTCCATGGGGCCTCCTTGCGGCATCTGGCTTTAATGGACTCATTGTACCATAGCAAAGGCAGGCTCCGCACAGTCCGAACATGCATTTTCAAAAATTGGAAAAAAATTTTCGATACCCTCATGCATATTATAGGGGCTTTGAAACAAAAATATAAAAACATTAGCAAGAAAGGAGGTGACTACACATGGCAAATAACACTTTGCTCGTACCACAAAGCGCAAATGCAATCGACCAATTGAAAATGGAAGCTGCTAGCACACTGGGCGTTAGCTTGGGTGCTGATACTTCTTCCCGCCAAAATGGTTCGGTTGGAGGTCAAATCACTAAGCAACTTGTACAAATCGCTGAGCAATCCCTGGCAGGTCGTCGTTAGGATTCCAAGCGAGTGACTGTCAACCTTGTAACATCTCCTTCAGTCCGTAAAATATACATCAACAAAAAAGAAGCCGCGAGGCTTCTTTTTTCTGCTGCTTGGATGTTGTATTGAGTGGAGACAACATTGTCGGGCGGGTGCGCGCTCACGACGAGTTAACTGGAAAAGCTCCATCTATTTCAGCGGATGAGGAGGAGTGGTTATTAAGCGCAAATTGGAACAATTAGCGGGAGGAATTCCATCTAATAGGGCAAAATCAGATGTATATGGTTAATTTATATGGAGGAAATCCTGTTAGCTACAGTAGGTCAGTTGCAGACACTTGCACGCTTGCTTACTGCTCACCTGATGAATCAACAGCAATGAGGACTTGAATCACTTCACCCTTTTCAACTCACGTAGATCCGTTTCTTGCTCCAGTGACCGTAAGGCGAGCGATTCCAGAATTTTATTCTGGCGATCTTGTGATTCCTTGAGCGTTACGACGTCAACTTGAACTCGAGCAACATCTAGCGTCAAGCCATCCAGTTTGGCATTTGTCTCCTCTTGACCGTGTCGCAGGGCGTAAACCACTTGTTTCAGCTCGTCCAGTGCATCCAATTTTACTTGAAAGACTTGGTTGAACTGCTCCAGTGAATCGAGTCTTGTATCCATGGAATCCAACCTGGTATCCATGGATTCCAGCTTTTCTAAGATTAAGTCCAGCTTGTCCATTTGTGCTCCCCCTTCCTAGGTATAGATTGGTTATGTGTGAAGTCTAGAATGTATGTTGTGATGAAATGTTGGCTTGACAGCACGACACCTCGTTGACGAGAAGCCGCGTTGTTGCCCAGGTGGTGCGATGCTGATGAGAGGAGTCGAACCTACGACCTACGCATTACGAGAGTGCGTTGCTTTTCACGGGCAGGATAGTTTAATCTCTTCACGAATAATTAAATTAATTGTACATGCAAGAAATTCAATAAGAAGACAATATTGATGATACGCTACTGTCAGACAGAAAAACAAATGGTCTCTCGTTCATAAACTTTACGGGAGAAGCTGACTACGTTAAGCATGGATGAACTGAGCCAAGTCATTTCTGCTTAAGTTATTCAAAGTCTGATCGTCGCTTATTGGAGGAGGGTACTATGGACAAAGAGAAACTCATCCGTAAATTCGATAATCAATCCAATATTTACGAAATGAGAAGGAAGAAGCAGTCGGAACGGAAATGGCGGGAAAAATTGATCGGGAGTGCAAAGGGGAAGGTTCTTGAGGTAGCTGTTGGTGCCGGAGCGAATTTTTACTTTTACCCCAAAGATGTGGATGTGACTGCTGTCGATTTCAGCGGTGCTATGTTATCCAAGGCAAGAGAGTCCGCCACGGCTAGCAAAGTTCGTGCCACATTCATTCAATCCGATATTGAATCTATTTCGTTTCCTGAAAACTCATTTGATACCATCGTATCGACATTATCCTTTTGCGGTTACGAATATCCTGTTAGAGTGTTGGAATCTTTTAGCAGGTGGTGCAAGCCGGGCGGTCAAATTTTGTTAATGGAGCATGGTCTCAGTTCAAACCGATTGATTGGCAGCACCCAAAAGATCATCGAGCCGGTATTCCTACGCGTTGTCGGCTGCCATCTGGATCGTAATATGATCCATATTTTTCAGCAGTCCCCGATTCATATACATCATATGGAACGCTACAAGTTTAATACCATTCATTTGGTGTGGGCGTCGCCAAACAAAGGAGAGGGGTGACATGGAGGAATAGAAGGCTGATGAATATTGCAGGTATCCGATACGAACACTTCAGTGAAAAAGATAATAATGTCGTAAGAGAATTATTAAGCTATGACGTCGACGCGGGTGAAAACATTCTTCGGGTGCTTGCTGAAGAGCCGGAATTGTTTATTACCGCGTTTATTGATGATAAGCTTGTTGCACTGGCTCAAGTGAACGAGCCTGGGTCTCAGTCCTATTTAACTGTGTTTGTTGCTCCACAGTTTCGCAGGCAAGGAATAGGTTCTGCAATGGTAAAGTATGCTGAAACCGAATTGCGGGCGGGCGGAACCCAAAAAGTCAGGAGTTCCTTTCGTGCTGGTCATCCATCATCTCTTGCGTTTGCGCGCAAGCTCGGTTATGACAAATACTTTTCATCGGCTTTACTGCAGCGAACCGGCGATCCCTTTCCCCTGGAGAAGCTTCCGGTGAGGCCGTATACGGACGAAGACTATCTTACCAGTCAGTCGCTGTATGCCACAGCTTTTCATGAAATGCGCGTCCGTGTCGGGGTGCTTTCCCGATTCTGTGATTGCCCAGCCCAGTGAAAAAGAACGAAGAGCATGGAAAGAGGATGCGGAAAACCGTTTTGTTTACGAAATAAATGGGGAAATGGTCGCTTATAGCTGCATTTCTGGTAATGAAATCAGCAGTATTTCCGTCCGTACAGACTTTCAGGGGCTTGGGATCGGAAGAAAGTTTGTTATGTATTTATGCAACGAGATCTATCAGCGTGGCTGTGCAAAAGTCGACCTCTGGTGTGTTGTCGGGAATTATGCCAGAAATCTGTATGACAGCCTTAGCTTTAAAGAAAAGTATATTATGGAATTCATGCGGAAAACGCTGTAGATTTTGCCGTAGTCCCTTGACAGGGACACATTGCATACAACGTTACAAGCACTGCTAAAAAGCTCTGGGCGGTGTATCCGGGGATTTATCGGGCGGTTGCTCCCATTCCTGCAAAGGATGGCCATTTTAGATCATGTATCGGAGAGCCCGCCGCTTAGTTACGGGTTCGGAACGGATTGGTTTATTCGGTTCGTTTCGTACAGATCGTGTACGTCACATCCGACGGCATCGGCAATTGTGATCGCTACTTGGAGCGGCATAACCCTTTTGTTTTCCATATAGTCAGTTATGCGCTGTGGCTTATAAAATAAAGCTTGCGCTAGTGCTTCTTTCGTCATGCCGGATTCAAGCAGCCGTTCATGAAGCAGACAGCGGCCCAGTTGAATTCTCATGTTGAGGTTGCCTCCGTTTCTTGACCTATAACAACATTGTAGCCAAATAAACAGGGAAGTAACAAACCATGCATACCCTTTTGCGGAGGTTCCAACAGTAAATATATTTATTGTACAACGATAAATTGAACAGCCGCGAACTCGATCGATGGTCTGCTGCACTAAAACGAGGGACGGATAGGCTTGATCAAATTTTATGATTTTTAGAAAGGAAAGAGGCGGCCACAAAATTACATTGGCCGCCTCCTTATGCCCGATGGCAGAATCGAACTGCCAACTGATCATTACGAGTGATCTATTATACCGTTTAACTAACCGGGCTTGCTGAGTAGTATATGACCATGTCGCTACTATCTTACACGGCCTACCTCTGAGCTACATCAGCCTGTACGGGTTGAAGCGTACTTTTATTATCATACTGATTTTTCGGCTCCTGTCAAACAAAAAATCCGGCAGGTATGTCAGTCTTTGTAAGCATCTCCACATACGTACACATCGTAAGATTGGTAGTCGGTTCGAGTCTGAATCGGTCGGCGATAAGGGGATAATCCTGCACTCGATTCAATGGCAGAGGTAAGGAAAACTTTAGTTAACTCAATGACGTCTGGACGGGCCAACGCCTCGGCGATCGGCGCATAGGCCACCCCGCATATTTCTTGGTCATCTTGGGCTTGCAGCACTCCAGAGAGATAGGTCATTTCAAAGGCAACGTAGACGCTCGTCTCATCCTTCTCTACATTATCCTGTCTATCCACCACTCGTCTAACTCCGTTCCGAAGGCCGACGATCCGCTTGGGGGCGGTTAGAAGTCCGGTTTCTTCGGCAACTTCTCTCACAACCGCTTGCTCCAACGATTCACCTTGGTCCACGAATCCACCCGGGAGCATCCATTGGCCCTTGTTCCTGCCGTAATTGACCTGAACCAACAATACGGAACTGTCCCGGTACACAATTCCACACGCGGATAATAAATGTGTAGCTAACATGACGCATCCTCCTCCAACATTGGTATAGATCTCAGTCTAGTCGATTTGCCTAATAAGTCCAATATATGAACATGATCATCGTAATAGGTACTGCCTATAACCCGGTTGAGGGGAGAACAGTACTGCCGATCAAGCTCGCAGTAGCCTTCATCTTCTTTTTTCTCTTGTATCCTTCCTTCTGCCTGTGTCACAATAAAAAGATAAACGTGGTTCTACACACTACTAGGATCGGAAAAAACCGGAGGCCAAATCATGTCATCCCTTTATCAAGCACGTTCCTCACTGCTGTGGAAATCGGACTGTTACTTGAGTGCATTGGAGGAATCTCTACATCATAAGAAGCTGCTGTCCCTGGACATCTTCGACACCATCCTATTCCGCACTGTGTCCGATCCGACGGATGTGTTCGTGAAGACAGCGGAAGCAGCGGAACGCGCCGGACTATGGAAGAGTGCGGGAACACCCGACGAATTCCGGCTCATCCGCATGCAGGCGGAGAGAGAGGCGCGCGGGAAGAAGCTTGGCGTGGCAGGGTACGACGAGGTGACATTGGAGCAAATCTATGAGGAGCTGCCGGTGAGCCTCGGGGATCAGGAGCAGTTGCTGCAGCTGGAGCTTGAACAGGAGCGATCGGCTTGTTTCCTGAATCCGAACATGGCGTCCCTTATCGATTGGGCACGGGCTAGAGACATGCAGATCGTGCTATTATCAGACATGTATTTGTCCTCCCGACAGTTGAGGGCGCTGTTGCACGCGTCGGGACTGGACGAGACTTGCTACGATCTATTGCTGGTATCCAGCGAAGAGAAGTGCAGCAAAGCATCCGGGGGGTTGTTCGAGCGGCTGTTGTCGCGGTACCCGAATGTCCCGGTTGAAGCGATTGTCCATATCGGGGATCAGCTTCGTTCGGACATTCACGGGGCAGCAATCCATGCGATCCAAGCTCTGCATTACCAAGTCATTCCGAGCACATTCGAACGCCCCTACCATTGGGATGTGATTCGTCACGGTAACGTGTTGCGTTCCATTCAATCGTTAACCAAGTTAACGGAATGTACGATCGATCCAGATATCGTCAGTAGGTCGGAGTCGGAGCAGTTCTTTTACCAATTCGGAGTACGGTCGCTGGGACCTATGCTGACGTCCTATTGCGAGTGGGTTATCGATGTTTGCATAGCAGAGCAGCGTGATGAAGTTCATCCACTGATGCGCGAAGGCGTCCTGTTGGCACCACTATTGGAACAGATTGCTCGACAAAGGGGCTTGGCGCTCTCAGTTAAGCCTCTGTACGTTTCCAGACAAGCGACTTACTTGGCATCGCTAGAGCGGTTTGGAGCGCGTGAGCTGGGTCAGCTTCTGGGAACGGACTGCAAGATTGGAGAACTGTTCCGAGTGCTGGATATTCAGGAGGAATGTACAGCCCTGCATGACTGGCTGGATCTGACCGTGTCCGAGTGCAGGACGATAATCGATAATGCTGGTGAATCAGTCATTGGCCTGGTGGAACGCTATTTCTTGTCTGAGCGTACTCTGGATCTGATCCAGCGTTCCCTGGAGCGCCACCGCCGGTTGCTGAACGAGTATTTGCAGCAGCAATGTGCTAACCCGGAGCAGCTCGTAACTGTGGATATCGGGTTCCACGGCACGATTCAGAAGAATATCGAGTATGCCTGGAAATCAGGGGGCCATACTTCGCGAATGATCCATCTGCTGGCCGTCGGCGGTGCTGGGTTGGAGAAGCTTCACCTGCGTGGGATGGATGTCCGGTGTCATCTCGGGGGAGTTGACCGTAACGGCGACCTCGGACAAGCGATTGTCCGCAGCCCGGCTTTCCTGGAAGAGCTGCTGATGGGGGATTTCGGCACCACGATCGGGTATGAGCGGGATGTGGATGGGAAAGTGGTTCCCATGTTGGCGCCTCTCGAACAGGACGTTGCCGAGCTGCGCAATAAGCTGGCGTGCCACAGGGGAGTGCTAGCTTTTCAGGCGAGCTGTCAGGCTCTGCGTCAAGTCAAACCTAACGTCACCGACATCCTCAATCCGAGAGAGTGGTACAAGCCGATCCACCGCGTGATCACGATGCCTTCGCCAGAGGAAGCGAGGTACCTGGGCAACCTTAAGCATCAAGACTCCTACTTGGGTGAAGTCAGCGAGATCTGTCAGCCTATTCCGGCAGTATGGTTTGCCGAGGGGGAAGAAGCGTTTCTGCGAGCCTGCAACTTCGGACCTTCTACGTTAAACGCCTACTGGCCGCAAGGCACGCTCACCCGGCATAGTCCCTATTATTTGTACAATTATTATTTGCGCTCGTCCGACTCATTCGGCATTCAACCGATCTTGTTCGATCTCATTCAGCAGATTCAGCGACAGGGTATCACAACCATACATGTGCTGGGTTCGGGTCGGGTCGCCGAACGCATGATGGAGCGAGCCTACCTGCATCAGATTTATGTGGAGCACTACATTCAATCACGGGAGCAGTTGGAGTATCTGGAGCAGGAATCCATCACGGGCGTGGGGAAAGATAGAGTGTCTTGTTACGTCATAGCGTCGCTTGTGGAAGAAGAGATCGAGGCTTGGCGAGAGGCAATAGGGGCGCTATATATAAATAAGGATGAAGCTGCACCGATTGTTATTTTTGCTGAAGTGTAGTGGGTAAGGAAGTCTATCAACATCACAAGCTGGCAAACTTAGAAAGCAGGTGAGTACAATGAATTATGTGGCATTAGGGGATTCGATTACCGCTTATCGGCAAGGCGTTAAGGTGTATTTTGAACAATTGCAGGAGAATGGGGCAGAATTTGGTTTCGCAAATATGATTAACAGCGGAGTGCCGGGTTGGAATACGGCGCACGTTAGGGCGGATCTGGACAACAAGTGCCTTCAGTTCAACCCTACAGTCGTTACCATTATGCTAGGCACGAATGACCATGCGATCTACAAGGGGACTGAAGCTCCGGCGGTATCGACGGAACAATACGAAGCCAATCTGCGGTATATGGTCGACCAGATCTATTCCATAGGCGGGGACAACCCATCTCTTCAAGCTAGACAGGCGGTGATCTTGATGACGCCTCCATTCGCGGCCACCCATGTCAATGTAGCGGGAACGGATGTCAATCAGAGCCGGTTGCTCGGTTATTGTGACATCGTCAAACGGGTCAGCCGCGATAAAGGTACGGGACTCATCGATGTGAACACGATTACCGGAGAAGCAGTCGGGTGGGATGATGAATGGTACAATCGGGCATTCACGGACAAGAATGACGGCGTTCACTTGAATAGCGAAGGCCAGCAGCTCGTTGCACCGTACGTCAGGGAGGCTATTATGGAGGCTTTGCTGCGCACCGGACAAGACAATAACGCTTAAATGCACTCATTTTCGGAAACATTGCAGTGAAGCATTAAGGCACCAGAAGGGCGGGATCATCCCGCCCTTTTTCTACTAGCGGACCTATGTGATACCTAGGCCAGAATCGGAATGACAACGGTTTCCCCGGTTTCAGCCGCTTCATTGATCTTCAATATCGCCATCGTGCTCTTGGCACCATCGATCGCGTCGCATAACGTTGGCTTGTCTTCGAGAATGCACTCGATGAAATGCTCGACCTCTGGGTCGTACGGATGGCCTGCCATCTCCTGTTTCATTCATTTATTCCTTCAAAGATCCGATTAACACGCCTTTGACAAAATACTTCTGAAGGAACGGATACAGCACCAGGATGGGGATGGTCGCCACGATGATGGTGGCGTACTTGATCGTCTCACCAATTGCGAGTCGGTCCGATTCAAATGCCTTCATCATGCTGTTCGTATCGTTCTGGATCAGAATTTCGCGCAGTACCATCTGCAACGGATACAAGTCCCGCGTTCGTAAGTAAATCAACGCAGAGAACCAAGAGTTCCAATGGGCCACGCCGTAGAACAACACCATAACCGCCAATACCGGAAGCGAGAGGGGGATTACGATCCGCATCAGGATTGTAAAGTCATTCGCCCCGTCCAAGCGGGCCGACTCCTCCAGGCTGACAGGGACGTTCTGGAAAGCGGTACGCATAATAATCATGTTCCAGGCGCTCATCGCCGGAGGAAGTACTAGAGCCCACATCGTGTCAATCATGCCTAGATTTTTGACAAGCAGGTACGTTGGAATAAGCCCGCCCTGAAAAAACATCGTGATCACGATCATAATCATGACCGGATGATTCCAGAACACGTTTTTACGGGAAAGCGCGTAAGCCGCTAGGCAAGTCATCGCCATATTAATGGCGGTCCCCGTCACGACATAGATGAGCGTATTCCAATAGCTGGACAGGATCATCGGATTGTGCAATACCGCTCGGTATGCATCCAGACTGAATCCCGCAGGGAACAGCAGCAGCCCTCTCGCTTGCATCAATTGCCCAGGATCACTCATCGAAGCGAACACGACATACAACAGCGGATACAAGGTCACCGCCGATAACAGAATCATAAGCACAACGTTGAATCCGTCGAACAGGTGACCGCCCCACGTTCTTCTCTCTAGCAAATTCAAGCCCTCCTTGCCCTCACCATAACCTGGCTCCGCCCAATCGCTTACTGAACTGATTCGCGAGCACAAGCAGCAGGAAATTAAGTACAGAATGAATCAAACCGATCGCCGCACTGAAGCTGTAGTTGGACTCGACCAGTCCTTTGCGATAGACGAATGTACCGATGACATCCGCGGTTGAATAGGTGAGTGGATTGTACATGAGTAAGATTTTCTCGTCACTTACTGCAAGCAAGGCCCCCATGCGCAGGATCAGCAGAATGACGATCGTGGGCATAATGCCCGCCAATGTAATATGGTACATCTGTCTGAATCGGCCTGCGCCATCGACTTTCGCCGCCTCGTACAAGGTCGGATCGATACCGCTTATAGCAGCCAAGTAGATGATGGAGCTCCAGCCGATGCTTTGCCAGATGCCGGAGCTCACATATAGGGTGCGGAACCAGCTCGGAGATTGCAGGAACGGAATCGTTTCACCGCCGAGCATCTCGATCCATTGATTCACGAGGCCGTCCGACGATAAGAAGTCGAGCAGCAGTCCCACCACCACCACAATCGAGATAAAGTGAGGCAAGTATGTGATGGATTGGACCAAACGCTTGAATCGGGTGCTGCGAAGTTCATTGAACAGTAGGGCTAGTACGATCGGCGCCGGAAAAGCGAACAGCAGGTCATAGAAGCTGATCAACAGGGTGTTGCGGATAATCCGGCCGAAGTAATAGCTGTCCCAGAAAGCCTTGAAATGCTCCAGCCCAACCCAGGGACTATGCAAGATGCCGCGGCCTGGCGAGAAATTCTTGAAGGCAATCTGAATGCCGTACATGGGTGCGTAATAGAAGAGAGCATAGTACAGGACGATAGGGAGCAGCATCAAGTAAATCATTTTATTCCTGTGAAAATCTTTCGCTAGAAACCGCCGCAAGCCCCGTTTGTGATCCGATATGTCCATAGGATACTCCTAACTCTCATGTTGAGAGGGAACGCGGAAGTGGACGTCCGGCTCCCTCGTTTACACACTTACTTGTTATTTGCGGTTGTTGAAACGTTCAAGCGCTTTCTGATTAATAGCCGTAATCTCATCAACCTTCATGCTTTTTAACTTGCTCACGAACTCTTCGAACTTATCGATCGGCAGGGCGCCCATAATGAATTTGGTGATATTCTCCGCCAGGTACGTTTTGACGTCGGTCATGATCGCGTTCACCTTTGCGCTTTCTTCCACGGTATAGGATAAAGTAGGAAGCAGATTCTCGCCCGTCGCTTCTCCCCATGTTTTCTTGGCCTTCGTCTGCTGCGGCATGCTAGCGAGTTGTTCGGTTGTCCGGCCATCCAGGACGAAGGGGCCACCGGCATTGGCTATCGTGTAGCGGGACAAATTTTGCGACATGGACAATTTATTCGCATTTTTCGTTACATCGTCGGTATATTTGGGATACCCGTCGACCATTTTGTAGCTTTGCCCCTCAATCCCGAAGTTGAACAGCATACTTCCTTCCTTGCCGTATGCATAATCCAGCCATCTGACGGTGGCTTCGGGATTTTTGTTCTTGCCGGTAATGGCTGCCCCTACCCCAGGGAAGGCACTGACCTTGGTGCCTAGCTTGGACTTATCGCCCTTCTTCAGTACGGGAATCGGAGCACCGGCGAGCTCGAAGCTCGGCACCTTGGGCTTAACCAGATCCATATACCGACCGAGCCCGCTCGCTACATAAGCTTCTAAGACGCCGACTGTATCGTTCGAGATTTTCGCATCTCTGAGCTTTGCGTCCGTGGCTGCATAATCTTTGTCAATTAAGCCTTCTTGGTACCATTGCCGCATCGTGGTCAAGAACGATTTGAATCCCGGCTCAATCGGACCGAATTTCACCTTACCGTTCTCCTGGTAGAAATCGAGGGACACGCCCCAGGCATTCGCCCAAATGGACATGAAATCGTTGGACGGCAGCAGCGGAATTTCATCGGCTTTGCCGTTGCCATTCGGGTCTTGAGTTTTAAACGCTTTCAAAGTGGTGTACCATTCATCAATCGTAGTAGGCATCGGCAGCTTAAGCTTATCCAGCCAGTCCTGGCGTACGATCGGCCCCAGATATACTCTTGTCGCGCTGTCACTGTTCAGGAAAGGGAATTCATAGATATTACCTTCATCGGTCGTAATCAGCTTCTTGAATTCGGGATTATCCTTCAGCACCTTGCTCAGATTGGGCGCGTGCTTCTCGATCAGCTCATTTAAGCGAATAATCGTATTCTCCTTGATCGCATTATCCGGGCCTTTGGCAACCGTGCTCCAGTAGGTTTGAATGACGTCTGGGAGGTCGCCTGAAGCTAACATAAGGGAGAACTGATCGTCGGTCTGAGTGCTGGAAGGATGCTGGAACTGGACCTTGGTGCCTGTTGCCTTCTCCAACTCTTTGTAAAGCGGCAACTCGCCGTAGCTCTTCATGGAAACCGCAACGTCCGGATCCATCGCAACCCAGTACTTCAGTGAAGTGGGGTATTTCACACCTTCCGTCTTGTTCGTTGGAACGCTCGTCGCCTCGTTATTGGCCGCTTTGCCGTCTTGTTCCTTCGAGCCGCCTCCCGTACAGCCCAATACTAGCGTAGCCAGAAGCACACCGCTCACCGACAATGCACCGATCTTCCTTGCCCTTTGATTCCTACGTGCCATATTCCATGCTACCTCCCCTGTATGGTTGAATAAGATCAAGTCCGTCATGGGGTCACATCTTCCGAGGTTCCCTTGATCTGACTCCACTATAAGAAACGGAGATACGTCCGTATACTTCGATTCGTTCTGAATGGCTAACTGGATTTAAGCTTCGTCACTGCTATATAGTAAGAGGTCCAAACCGATTTATGGATGAAGGCGAATTAATGGCTTAGTGAACTCCCTATACTTCCCGGGGGTAACGGCATTAATCTTCTTGAAGACCCGGATCAAAGCAATATCGCTTGTATACCCGACCCTGTGAGCAATCTCGGTGATCGTTAGGGAGCGGTCTGCCATCAGCTTCTTGGCTTGATTGATGCGTACGAGGGCAACCCGGTCCGAGATATTGTGGCCTGTGCCTTTCTTATAGAACGTAGACAAGTATTGGGAGGATAAGTTGAAATAGTCGGCCATCGCGGTTAAATTGAAATTGCTGTTGAACGCTTCGCGGTCAATGAATTGGGACATGGACGTGAGCAACTTCTCACTATGGTCGGACCGGCTAAGCTTCACATGCTTGCAGATTGATTCATACCAGATCTTCATATGAACCAGCATATCGTCCGCCGTCGTACAGCTAAGCATGAGCTTAAAGGGGTCAGCATCCTCTTCAACTTCCACATTATCTTCTGTATGGTTCGGTTGAATGGTACTGCGTAGCTTAAGCAACGTCCCTAGCATATCGAAGAAGAGACATTTGCTAATATCGGGCGTCATCGCGCGGTGCTTTACATTCACCTCGTAGATTTGGTTCAGAAGCTGCTCAATGCCGGTATAATCGCCGCTCTCCGCTAGATTCATCAGTTGGACCTCGAGCTCCATCGGATAGTAGTAGGCGTGCTGGTCCGGTACCGGAATCGTCTCATGGCTGATGATCGTATTCGTACCCTTGGTGATCTTGTACTCGAGTGCCAGTAGCGCTTCCCCATAACAGCGGCCTATAGACTGCAGGCCCCCCCGAATCGAGCTGAGGGCTAGGGTCGCTTGGATGTGGAATCGGTCCTCAAGCAAGGTCTTTAATTGGAAAGCATACGCTTTCATTTCTTCCGAGCCTACGGATGAACTCTGTACGCAGCAGATTACCGCTATACGATGCCGGTCGAGTACGACCGCATAGCCACGTGCTTGAAGCAGCTCCACGCTTAAGTTCTGGATAATGAACTGAGCGAGCTCCTGCTCCTCTTCGGATTTACCCCTGCCGTCCTTGCCGCTCTCTACAAGTTCAATGATCAGCACACCGAAGTAAGCGGAATCGAAATGAATACCCATGGCTTGAAGCTGATCCGGGGTGACCTGTGAGGCATAGCCGTACCCTCGAAGCAAGCGGGAGAAGAAGCTGTCTTGAATGACCGGCACTTGCCGGGATACCGTCTCGCGCAGCCGTTTCTCTTCCTGCAGCGAGCGGGCAATCGCTTGTTGGATGAAATCAAATTCATTGATCCGCCGCTTCGGGTGGGGTTCCATGCTCTGCCCTTTGACGATCGCGCCCACGATATCCCGAATCGGGCCATAGTTGCGATACGTTAACAAGTAGCACAACAGAATGCCGCCTGCCAGGGAGATGATGAGGAGCGAGACCGCCCAGCTTTTCAACTCCTCGACCTTCGCCATCACGATCGATTTGGGCACAACCGAGACGTATTTCCATCCGTTCTGCGCCGAGGTGGTGTAAGACAGCATCCACTCTTGGCCGTTTATCGTTCTCGAGGTCGACCCAGTTGCATTCTGGTTCAGAACTTCCATTTCGCTTAGAAGGCTGCGGTTGTCCGAGGGAGACATGATCACATGACCCTCTTTATTCAGAATGTAGACTTCGCCTTGATTGACCCATTCGATTTGCCGGACCAAACTCTTCAACTGCTCCTCGTCCATCTGAATCAACAGCGAACCTTCAATCGCGGCACGTTCCCCAAGCGGTAACGATTGCAGGAACGGAACGACTGTAACTTTACTGGCTCCAACAGTGACAGGCATGGAGGGCAAGTAAGTTTGAAAGGCGTAGTTGGAAAGTTGCTGCTTCATCGCGGACTGGTATTGCGGATCGGAGCTGGTCTGAATTTGAGTCAGGAAGGTGCCCAGGTCGGTCTTCATGCGAGGCGACAAAATGGTATTGGAGCGGGCGAAGTAAATATGGATATCCTTGGCTAACCCTTTCCCAATCTCAAGATGGTTCAAATAATTCATAAACTCAATAAACTGGTATTGGTCCACGTCAGAGTCCGACTCCCGGATGTTGAGTAGGAACGGCAGCTTGGGGTAAAGGGCGATTTGCAGCGCCAATCGTTCCATTTCCTGCGTCTTGTTGTCCATGACGAGTCTTACTTGCTCAAGCAGCCCTAGGTGTGCGCGATTGGAGTTGTCGACCATGCTCCGTTCTACTCGGTTGTAGAACAGACTGCCGATTCCTACCGGAAGCAACAAAATAACCAGATAGGACAGCAGTAGCTTCATAAAGACACTTTTGCTGGAAAACCGACCTCTTTCTCTATTTCGCAGCTTTTCTAGCAAGTTAATCGCCCCCTTTGCATATCCGTAAATACTTGTACCGGTATCGACTAAAGCTGGAGAAGCACATGCCTACAATATGTCTGCCGTACCCTTGCAAGGGTATACACAGTCAATATACAGCATATTGGTGGGAGCGCATATAGACGATGTTTGAGATGGATTATCAAATTTACTCATTAACCCCTCATATTATTTAATAATTGTCATTCTCTGCTAGCTCCACTATCATAGAGAGTAAAAGCGCTTTCGAGTAGAGAGAGGATGGACAGACATGAACACAAGTGAGATCAAGCAATTGGCGGACACCATTAAGGAAAATGTGCAGAAAGTCGTAGTAGGCAAATCGGAGATCATCGATCAGCTACTGGTGGCCTTGATCTCTTCCGGTCATGTGCTGCTGGAGGATGTTCCCGGCACGGGCAAGACGCTGCTGGCCAAAGCGATGGCAGCTTCGGTCGGCGGTGTATTTAAGCGCATACAATTCACACCTGACCTACTTCCATCTGATCTTAGCGGCATTAACTTCTATAACCAGCAAGCCTCACAATTCGAATTCCGCCCAGGTCCTGTGTTCTCCAACGTGCTGCTGGCCGACGAGATCAACCGCGCCACGCCGCGCACGCAATCTAGCTTGCTCGAATGCATGGAAGAGCGCCAAGTGAGCATTGACGGGGAAACCCGCAAGCTGACGCGCCCGTTCATGGTTATCGCCACGCAGAATCCGATCGAGAACTCGGGTACATTCCCGCTGCCGGAAGCGCAGCTCGACCGTTTCCTGATTAAGGTCAGTATGGGCTATCCGAATCTCGGAGAAGGCAAGGACATACTGAAGCGGTTCAAGTCGGGCAACCCGCTCGACGAGATTGTGCCAGTCGCAAGTGCCGCACAGGTGGAAGAAGCGCAGCTCAGCTACTCACAAGTCCGCGTACATGAGGACTTATACGACTATATGCTCGCCCTCGTGGAACGCACGCGCAACCATCCGGACATCGTGATGGGCGTTAGTCCGCGCGGCAGTCAATCGCTGCTTCGTGCTGTCCAAGTACACGCCATCTTGCAGGGCCGGGACTTCTGTATCCCGGACGACGTGAAGGCGATGGCCAAGCCCGTGCTTGCGCACCGCATCATCCTTCGCGCCTCCACGCGCGGCAAGGGGAATCCGGCGGAGGCCATTCTCGGCCAGCTGTTGACCGAGCTGACGGTTCCCGCCGAGGAACAGCTGATCGGGCGGAGCTGAGCGCCATGATCGCAGCATGGCTCATTTTTGTCGCCTTCATCGCTGTATTCGTGCAAGGCCGTATATTCGGGATATTCGGATTGCGGAAAGTATCGTACACCCGCCACTTCAGTGAACGTTCCTGTTACGAGGGAGACGAGGTTCAATTAGTAGAGAAGATCGCCAACGTCAAGTTCCTGCCTCTGCCTTGGCTGCGGTTAGAGTCCCTGATGGATGCGTCGCTGCGATTTCCCCGCCAGGATAACTTCGATATCCAGGCAGGCAAGCTGATGCAGAATCAGAAGAGCTTTTTCTCGCTCATGCCCTACACGAGCGTGACACGAAAGCACCGCATCGTATGTGCGAGACGAGGCTGCTACGATCTGAACAGCGTCTCGCTTACATGTGGCGATATATTCGGTATGGGCAGGCTCTCCAAGACGTTGAAGCTGGACGTGAGACTGCTGGTGTATCCGCAGCTAGTCGAACTAGAAGACATTCCGCTGCCCTCGCATAGCTGGCAGGGAGACATTACGGTAAGACGGTGGATTCTCGACGATCCGTTCATCATTCAGGGCGCGCGGGAATACCGCTATGGCGATCCGCTGAATGCTGTCAACTGGAAGGCGACGGCACGGAGCGGGCAGTTGCAAGTGCATCAGCGCGACTTTACGTCCGATCATCGGCTGATGATCTACGTGAACTTCGAGGTGTCGGAGCAGATGTGGAGCCAAGTGTCCGACCCCGAGCTTGTCGAGCAGGGGCTTCGGTATGCAGCGTCACTCGCGTCGGACTCGATACGCCGAGGCATTCCGACCGGCTTCGGCTGCAACAGCGGGACCGTCGACGCTCCGAAGGAAGCGGTGCGGGTCGAGCCGGGCACCGGAGCACAGCATGTGGAACTGCTGCTCGACACGATGGCGATGGTCGTCGTGGACCGGACTGTGGCGATCCAGACGTTCCTGGATCAGGATCTGGAACGTGGCGCGCGCAGGTTGGACATCGTGCTGATTACAGCCTATGTCAGCGAAGAGATGCAGGAGCGCATTGATCAACTGGAGCGGACGGACAATGCGGTTCGCATCATTCCGCTCACACGCGAGGAGGTGCGGCTGCATGCATAGTTTCCTGCTAGCGCTGCTCCGGGCATGGGGCCGAGGCATCGTGGAAGTACTGCTCTTCTTCCCGGCGCTGTTGCTGCTGTCTCCACTGCCTGGACTGGATACGATTTTCCCCTATTGGGTGTTGGCGCTCACCCTGTATATGCCGCTTGGAGCGCTCGCTCGAATGGCCTTGCGTGTGGAAATGCGCTTCGTGCTTCTTCTAGTCAGCGCCTTGCTAATTGGCGGTCTTACATGGCTGGCCTTTGGCACAGGGTTTGCGGCGCTAGGTGCAGTGATTGCAGGTGGAGTTCTGTATGCCCATGGCTTCCGAACCGTTCGGACGGCTTGGCACTTCGTGTTTCCGGTAGGTCTGTATTGGATTTGTTTGTTTGCTTACTTGATGGCAGCGCTTATCCTGCCCCGACTTTCCTTGTATGCCGACTATACGGACTCCTTGAGCTGGTTAGGCGCGATTGCGCTAGTGCTCACCCTGTTCTTCTCCAACAGCAACAATCTGAAGGAAGAGACGCACTCGGGGGATAATGAGGTTCGGTTGGCGCAAGGCGT
Organism: Paenibacillus sp. P4_E11; assembly: GCF_056401635.1. NCBI lineage: Bacteria > Bacillati > Bacillota > Bacilli > Caryophanales > Paenibacillaceae > Paenibacillus > Paenibacillus sp. P4_E11. The sequence goes on from NZ_JBFUIX010000008.1 coordinate 66,749, forward strand.
TGTTTGGAAAAACCGCCTGTTAATCGTGCTGGTCCTGGTCGTCGTTATGGCGATTGGATTTTTCGGCCCGATCAAGCAGATGATGGCTTCGCTCAAAAACTCTCTAGTGGATCTGATTAACTCGTTGATACGATGGATGAGCCGCGATAAGGGCGAACCGACACCCAATCAACCTGCGCAGCCTCCTGCCAACATGGGGATGCCGACCGATCCGGATGCAGGTCCATCGGCCCTGGCTCTCTTCCTGGAGAAAGCGGCGTATTACCTGGGAGTAGCGATATTGGCCGCGCTGGTGATCGCCGTCCTATATGTGATCGTCCGGGTGGGCTACCGTCAGGTCCGAAGATTGATCGCCTGGCTGCGAGAACGGTCGGAAGAGGGAGCAGCCGGTGTTCAGGACTACGAGGAAGAGAAGACGAACCTGCTCGATTGGGGCGAACTGCGCAAGCAGCTGGGCGAGCGAGTCGCCTCCTTCGTCTCCAGGTTCGAACGAGAGCCGAGTTGGGAGCGAATGAACGGTGCCGAGCGGATCCGACAGCTTTACCGAGCGTTCATTCGTCGCAGTGTAGGGGCCGCACAGCCGTTCGAGCCCCATCTAACAGCGCAGGAACAACTGAAAGCTCGGGAGGATCGACAGCTGAATGCGACGCAACGTGGCGAGTTAACAGAGGCCTATAACGCAGTGCGTTACGGCGGCGAGACAATAGAGGAGAGTGTGTCGAACCGACTGAAACGAGATTCCGGTCTATAGTCGAGGGCATGTTTATGTAGCAAGGGTAAGTCAAGCGGTTATTCCAAAAGCTACAAGGCGTTTCAAAAAAAGAGGAGCAGCATGCCGCAGCCGGGCATCCTGCTCCTCTTGCTGCTTCCTTGAACGATAATATCGCAGCAATTCGTAGTGCTCTCGGTAACAGTGCGGATCTCGTCATTCGGAAATTTCAGGCGGGCATGGACAGTAATCTACGTGCGGCGGTCGTGAACAGGGGTTAGTCGATACGAAATCCGTATTCGGTTATGTATTAGAGCCGCTCATGCTGCATGGTCAAAAACTGAGTGTGCAAAGAGATCGATTGTTCGCATCGGTATCGAGGAATCCACTTCGCAATCCGTGATCCGGGGGCCGAGGGAAGCTTTTTCGGAAAACCTGGGTACGAAGTAAGTTTCTGATCTTTCCTTTTGGGATGATTTCGTTAGTGGTAGCTTTGCTCGCTTCTCCGAACCAAACCTACTTGATAGGGCTCATTCAGGCGTGGGGTTCCTATGCTCACATCCTGGCCCTGGGGTATCCATTGCTGTTGCTGATTGTTGCGGGATTGCGTGGGAAGAAGCAGCCGATCCAGCCCTCTAACTCGTAAAAAAGGTTCTCCCCATTCCCATTTCCTGTAGTACAATAATAGAGGAAATAGCATATTGGGTCAGGAGACGAGGAAAATTCATGATAACAATTGGTCAAACCGGGTTGGCGACCGAACGCGAGCCGCTGCAAAGCCCATTCGGTTTCAAGGGTGGCTATCTTAGCGAGCTGTGGCAGACGTTGGCACTGCTCGGCAGTTCATCTGGACATTCGGCGATCGGGTTAGGCATTCAAAGCGTGCTGTGGTCCGATCCTTCTGTATTCTTCACCGTTCCGGAGCAGGAAGCGAACGGCATGATGCGGGACATTACTCGCTTCGGATTGTCGCGGGCGCAGGGGGCATCGTATCGCACGCCGCCTGAGTTGCTCGAGCAGATCGTACACGCGGCTTTTGAACACGGGAAGTCAATAACGGGGCGGCGTGACCTGCGAGAGACGTTCGTCCTGAACGCGCTCGTTCCCCTCGATCACGCGGCATGGCTGCTATATGCGAAGGAAACCGGCAAAGCTGACTATGATGACATGCTTCCGGCGGAGTATCGGTCGATTCTGTCGCTCCGACATAAGGAATTGGCGTCCACACCCGTCGTCTCCTATGGACACAGCGAAGCGGACATCACGGCGATGCTGGATGCGGGTTATTTCCTGCTGAAGGCGAAGCTGGGCTCGGATCCTGACAAAGATGGCGATCTGGACAAGATGCTAGCCTGGGATCAAGAGCGTCTCACCGTCCTTCATCGGTTGTGCGCAGAGCGGACGACACCTTACACGGATAGCGGCCGGGTGCTGTACTATCTTGACGCCAATGGCCGCTACGATACACTGGACAGGCTGCTCCGGCTGCTGGATCATGCGGATCGGATCGGCGCTCTTGATCGGATTGTGTTGATGGAGGAGCCGTTCGCCGAGGAGAACAAGGTGGCGGTACATGAGATTCCGGTTCGAGTGACTGCCGATGAGAGTGTACATAATCTGAGTGATGCGATTGAACGTATTGACCTTGGCTACCGCGCTATTACGCTGAAGCCGATTGCCAAGACACTCAGCGTGACGCTGCAAGTGGCTAAGGCGGCACACGAGCGCGGCATCCCTTGCTTGTGCGCGGACTTGACGGTCAATCCATGGATGGTCGATTGGAACAAGAATCTGGCGGCCCGCTTGGCGCCGCTGCCAGGTCTCAAGGTCGGCATCATCGAGACGAATGGCCATCAGAATTATGCGAACTGGGAGACGATGCGCGGCTACCACCCAGAGGGACAAGCTAGCTGGACCCATTCGGTTGACGGTGTATACCGCTTGGATGAAGCATTCTATGCACGGAGCGGGGGTTCCTTCGGAACGAGCGAGCATTATGAGGCGGTTATGAAAGCTAACCTGTAATTCGGAGGAGCGAGGATGAAACTGGCGTTCAGTACATTGGGCTGCCCGGACTGGAACTTGCAGCAGGTAGCGGAGCATGCCGGGGCGTATGGATTCGATGGTGTAGAGTTGCGGATTAAGGGTGACCGGCACGTGGACACGGCGATGAATGCAGCGGACCGGAAGCAAGCAGTAGAATGGTTCCGGTCACGCAATGTCGAGATATGCAGCTTGTCGGGGTATACGATCTTCACAGGCAAGACACCAGAAGAAGTGGCTGCGAATCTGAAGCAGTTGCAGCTGAACGCGGAGCTGGCCTATGATCTGGGCGCACCGCTCGTACGTACCTTTCTGGGCAAAGTACCAGGCGGGATGACGTTCGACTTCGCCGTGCAGCAAGTGGCGGATAGCCTGGCCCGCGCGGCCGAGCTGGTGCGTCCGCTTGGTGTATCGGTCGTCATCGAGACGCATGATGACTTCTCGGCGTCGGAGGCCGTGGAGCGGGTGCTCCGTGAGGCCGGTAATCCCGACGGCATCGCCGTGCTGTGGGATACGGTGCACACGTATCACAGCGGCGAGACCGCACAGCAAGTGACAGAGCGGTTCGGATCACTGATCCGACACGCGCACTTCAAGGACTGTGTGCAATCCGAGGATAACGGAAGAGGGCATAAGTACAAATACGTCCTGACCGGCGATGGCTACATTCCGATCCGGGACAACTTGCAGGCGCTTCGCGCCATTGGTTATGACGGCTACTTGTCGTTCGAGTGGGAGAAGATGTGGTACCCTGAGCTGCCGGGGCCTGAGATCGCGCTGCCGCAGTATTTGCAGTACATGCGGGAGTTGTTGGCTGGTCAGTAGGGAGTGCTGGATTAGTCAGTAGGGGTGGAACCTTAGGTTCTGCCCCTATTTTTGCGCAGGCGTCCAGAGCGAAAAGGTTCGATTGCACGGAGTAGCGGACATTGGGAGGTTGTCGATTAACTGTGGACAAGAGGAGTGGAGAGTGAAAAAGAGGACCCTGGCGAGTTTTGGCTTGAACCTCCCACCGCTGAATCCCTTATACAATCAAGGAGGTTCAAACAAGATGTCTGAGCAGAAGGGTCCTTTTTCACTCGGAACGGCCGTCTTAGCCTCTATCAACAGTTAATCGACAGCCTCATTGGATCCGCTATTCGCTTTTATAACACCGTATATCACCCGATTGCGGACATACGATCCGTTAAGGGATGTGAATCTGCTGAAATCGGCTCCATTTTGTAGGAATAACGGAATCTATGTCCGTAAAAATTCCCAATGAGCGCTTCGGGACGGAAATAACGGAACTACGGTCCGATCACCGCCAGGTGCCCCGACTTCAAACCTATGTGTCGTCCAGGCACAACGTTCATCCAGAGCCATTGCACGGTTCGGCATAGTATCCTAAGATAGAGGTTATGGCAACAATGAGATCAGTAGAGAGTCGGGTGAGACTATAAATGGGAGAACGTAATAGAGAGGAATGGTTCCGACCGGGAGCGGCGGTGCATCTATTCTTCATCCGCGAGGATAAGCTGTTGATGCTCCGCCGTAGCAATACCGGCTATGAAGATGGCAAGCTGAGTGTAGTGGCGGGGAAGCTGGACGGCGGCGAGCAGGTCGTACATGCGGCGATACGGGAAGCTCGCGAGGAAGCAGGGGTGGAGCTTGCTCCTGAGCAAGTCGAAGTGGTGGGTGTGATGCACCGATACACAGATACTGGAGAATGGGTCGATTTCTTCGTAGTGGTGCAGGATTGGCAAGGCGATCCGGTCAACTGCGAGCCTCATAAATGCTCGGAGCTAGTCTGGGTACCGCTTACGGAACTGCCCTCGGATGTAATCCCTTATATCCGCCGAGCAGTACATAATTACAGACGGGGCAAGTGGTTCGATAGCTTCGGGTGGTAAGTTAGAATAATGATAGGATTCCGAATAAGGTTGTCAGGGACATGATCAGCTTGGTAGAATGACAGCAGAGGGTACAAGCTACAACATAATGAGGGGGAGCGCAAGTGAAAGACCTTACTGCAGCACAGTCTGCTGGTGCGCCCGAAGTCGTTACTTTTGGCGAGTCCATGGGGCTGATGATGCCGAGTGGGCCGAAGGGGATTGAATACTCCGCCCAATTCGAGAAATCGCTCGCGGGAGCGGAAAGCAACTTGGCTATCGGGATTGCTCGTCTTGGCCATCAATCCGGTTGGTTCGGCCGTCTCGGCAGCGATCCGTTGGGCAAATATATTGTGAAGCAGATTCGCGGTGAAGGCGTAGATGTGTCTCGAGCCGTGCTATCAGCTGACGCACCGACAGGATTAATTATCCGTGAAGTAGTTTCGGGCAAATCTTCAGTATACTACTACCGACGCAATTCGGCTGCTAGTCTGATGCGCCCTGAGCAGTTGGATGAGAGCTATATTGCTAAGGCACGCATCCTGCATGTAACGGGCATCACAGCGGCGTTGAGCGCTTCATGCCGGGAAACCGTACGCGAGGCGATCCGCATTGCCAAGAAGCATGGGGTCATCGTCTGCTTCGACCCGAACCTGCGGCTCAAGCTGTGGACGATTGAAGAGGCCCGCCCCGTGCTGCTGGAGTTCGCTGCAGAAGCGGATTACTTCTTGCCAGGCTTGGACGAGCTGAAGCTGCTATACGAGACGGACAGCTTCGAGGAGATCATCGCGCGGCTGTCTGAGCTGTCTGCTGTTTCCATTGTCAAAGGCGGGGACGATGAAACGTATGTAGTGGAGAACGACAGCGTCACAGCGGTGCCTTACTTCAAGGCGGAGCGGGTGGTCGACACGGTTGGAGCGGGCGATGGATTTTGCGCAGGTTTCATCGTAGGCTTGCTTAAGGGTTATGCCCATGCGGAAGCCGTACGATTAGGCAATCTCATCGGCAGTATGGTCGTACAGATGGAAGGCGATTGGGAGGGGCTTCCGACTTGGGAACAAGTGCAGGCGGTCCTGAATAATAAGGCTCACGTCGAACGATAGGACAGATAGAGTGATCATGGGGGCAATGGATTGACCCCATGAAGGACCAACCCAGAGGAGAGATGAACAGGATGAAGAAAATCAAGCTGATTCAGCAAATCACCGATGCCGGAGTCGTCGCCGTCCTTCGCGGCGAAACGGCCGAAGAAGTCGTCCGCATGGCGGAGCATGCGATCGCCGGAGGGATCAAGGTCATCGAAGTGACGATGACCGTTCCATTCGCGCTGCGCGCCATCGAAGACTTGGCTAAGCGCTACTCCAGCACGGCGCAGGACGAGAGCCGCTTCGCGATTATCGGCGTCGGCACCGCACTCGACCCTGAGACGGCTCGCGCCGCCATCCTGAGCGGGGCCGAATTCGTCGTCGGCCCCTCACTCAACCCGCGCACCGTCGAGCTGTGCAACCGGTACCGAGTGCCGATTATGCCGGGCTGCATGACGATCCAGGAGATCCAGACCGCGCTTGAGCTTGGCGTCGACATCGTCAAGCTGTTCCCGGGCAACCTGTTCTCCCCGGCGATGATTAAGGCCATTAAGGGTCCGCTGCCGCAGGCCAACATTATGCCAACAGGCGGCGTGTCGCTGTCCAATCTCGGCGAGTGGATTCAGGCTGGCGCGGTAGCAGTCGGTATTGGCTCCGACTTAACCTCGGATGCCGTCAAGACCGGCAATTATAACCTCGTCACGCAGAAGGCTGCCAGCTACATGGAGGCCTATCGCGCGGCGAAGAAATAGTGCCTGGTGAGTTCAGCAAGCAGCTTGCTATTGAAGCTAATATCGCGCGGTAGGCAATCCGAAATAAGCTTAAGAGATTAGGGAGCGAATCCCTGATCTCTTTTTTCGTCCCCAATATTCCCCTGAAATACCTAAAAAAACACAAGCAAAATGGACGGCCTCGACTTGCACTGGCAACTGCAGGCACGTACCCAGTCAGCTTCACGCCATCGGATCGCTGCACTCCTCGTGCCGATGCGGGCGTTGGAGAGTCGGTACGTGCCCTATTTCATGGACGATCAGGACCATGGGGTACACTTGTATTTCACCGACAACGGCGTGACCCGCAAGGTGGATGTGCCGAAGGCGTATTAGAGAGCACGCGATCACTGGCGGATTCCGGGTCATCGAGGTGACGACGACCCTTCCCGTTACTTGGCCCTAGGGGTGGTGGGCGCCGTCCAGTCTTTCTCCGTCATGACCTCGATCTTCTTGCCATCTGAGTGAACCAGGATATTCCCGTGCAGTCCTGTCGAGTAGACCGCTACCCCTTTTTTCTCCAGCCGTTCTTTCAAATTGGGGCTTTGGAAATTGTTCTGACTCATGACGACGATTTGCGGCGATACCGCTTGCAGGAACGCTTCCGAGGAGGAGGTCGATTCGCTGCCATGATGCGGAATGTCCATCATATCGGACTTCAGCTTGTCCTTCCATTTGAACGCGGTAAGTTCAATCTCACGATGCTTGTAAATATCGGCTGTTATCAGGAACGAGCGGTCTCCATAGGTTATTCTCAGCACCATCGAGTAATCGTTAATCTCCGGAGCGGAGAACGATTTCACGGCATCTGGCAGTTCGCCCTTCGGCGGGTTGAGCACCTCAACCTGGACATTGTTGCCGAGTTGAAACGTATCACCCTCCTCCAGCGTCTTAATCGGCACCTGCTTCGCCGCTAGGGCAGCCATGGTGTTTTTGTAAGGGTTGGATGTCGGATAGGGCAAATTCACCATGAAGAATTGCTTGATCCCTTTGTCCTTGGCAACAGTGGCGAAGCCGCCGATATGGTCGATATGGGGGTGCGTATTCAGCGCAATGTCCAGCGTATCGATGCCGAGCTTATTCAAGTAGTTCACTACTTGCGGTCCGACCTCCGGCAGACCGGCGTCGATGAGCATCGTTCGGCCTTCCGGGGACGTAATCAGGAAGCTGTCTCCGGTCAAATAGTCGCCTGCCAGATGGAAGTAACGAATCGATAACTGCCCTTGAAAAGCCTTCTTGTCGAAAAGCTGCTCCGTCCGCATGGCTACCACTGTCGAAGGTGCCGGTCCCGGAGACGTGATGGCTCCAGACTGTGGCTGTGTCTCTGAACACGATGCCAGAATAATGGCAAGGGCACCTGCTGCCCCGATTTTTCGTAAGCCCCTGCTCCAACGTTTGAATGGCATGCTGGCTGTCTCCTTTCTTCGGTTGAATGGACAATAACGGGAGGACGGACTTGCCGTACCTCCCGCAATGTTCTCGGATCTCAAGTCCGGAGTCCATGTATTATTTGCTCGACTTATAACGCTCGTAAGCTTGTTTGTAAGACTTCATATACTGGTCCTGCCCCATCTTCTGTACGGTCGTGACGTACTTGTCCCACTCCGACATGGGTTGAGAGCCGGTAATGAACTTGGCTTCCATCTCGCCGATATAGGTGTGGATGTCCGAGCCGACCGTGGAGCGGAATTCGGTCTCTTCTTCCGTGAAGTTGAAGTTGTTCCACAGTTCCTTGACCGCATAAGGCTGAGCTTTTTTACCAACGGCGATGGATTCAGGCAGTGTCTCGGAGCCTTTGAAATACTTTTCTTGAACGTAACCTGGATAGCTGCCGCCGAGCCAAGTGATGTACTTGGCGAGCGCCTGGTCCATCGTGAGGCCGTTCGGGTTCTTCGTGATTTCATCTACGAACTGGAGCTTGCCGTCTGCTTCTTTCTTGTACGTCTGCCCTTCGAGGCCCATGAAATAGAACGTGGCACCCTCGTCACCATAGAAATAGTCGATCCAACGGACCGTTGCTTCGGGATTTTTGTTTTTGTCCGTAATTACGAACGCTCCCGGCCATACGGCAGGCACTTTAACGTGAGAATACAGTTGATCGCCATAAGGCCCTTTGAGCGCGCCAAGACCGAAATAATCAGTTTGGTTCAGCTGGGTGATCGGATTCGGGTTGATCGTGCTGCCGAAAACGCCTTTTTGCCCTTTGGCGAACAGCGCGCTCGTCTTGATCGTGAAAATCTCTTTATCGATAAGTCCTTCTGTATATAGTTTGCGCACATAGTCGATGACTTCTCTATATTTCGCGTCGGTACGGAAGAAGCGAAGCTCGTTCGTCTTCGGATCGATATCGACGAACTTGTGGCCCAGACCGCGGTTGCCGAAGCCCCAGGCGCCGCGAAGTTGTTCGATAAGCGGGTTGATGCCTTCACCAGCATACGGGATTTCATCGGACTGTCCGTTTCCGTTCAAGTCGGTTTGCTTAACGGCTTTCAAATACTGGTACAGCTCCTCGGTCGTTGTTGGTTCCTTCATGTTCAGCTTGGTCAGCCATTCCTGCTTCACCCACAGCGGTGTTCCGATCAGCATCGGGAGGAAATCCGGGCTATAGAACGACGGGAACGAATAGATATTGCCGTCTGGCATCGTCAGTCCCTTCTTCAGATCCGGGTATTTCTCCAGCAGCTTCTTGAAGTTGGGTGCGTAGTTGTCGATCAGGGTGTTCAGCTTGATGAACGTTCCTTGTGTGCCGTATTTCATCAGATCGGAAGCGGGCACCCGCGCCGAGTAGAAGGCGTCGGGATAGTCGCCGCCAGCCAGAGCAAGGTTGCGCTTCTCGGTCAAATTGTCGAACGGTACGAGCTGGAACTTGACATTGATGTTCGATTTCTTGGCATATTCCTTCCATACGAGCGTTTCCTCGAAGTTATTACCGTTGGTTGCCGCCTTGCCCGTGAAGAACGTAAGCGAGATGGGTTCCTTCGCAATCGGGAAACCCGCATTGTTCAGGTTGGCGACTTCTTTCGCAGTTCCCTCCTTGCTGGTTCCTGCTTCTTCATTCCCCTTGCCGCCGCATGCCGCGAGCAGGCTGCCTGCGACCGCTAAGGTCGTCGTAACGGCTATCCATCTTTTAGTGTTCATTGGTGCATGTCCTCCCTTTTCTACCTTGTCATTATGTGCTAATAGGGTGATACCCTCAATAGCCAATATTATTAAATCAACCTTTTATGGCCCCAATCATGACACCTTTGACGAAATATTTCTGTAGGAATGGATATAGCATAAGCACTGGCAAATTGGCCACGATGACGACGGCGTATTTGATCGCTTCGCCTTCCATGACGATATTGGCCTGCGTGTCGTCGCCAATACCGAGCATCTCCTGCATTTGCCCTTGAATCAATATTTCCCTCAGGAACAGCTGCAGCGGATATTGATCGCGGTCGGTCAAGTAGATGAGGGCGCTGAAATAGGCGTTCCAATGACCGACGCTGTAGAATAAGATCATGACGGCGATAATCGGCATCGATAGCGGCAATACGATACGCATGAGGATCGTCAGGTTCGAGCAGCCGTCGATTGACGCGGCTTCCTGCATCTCGTAGGGGATGCCGCTCTGGAAGAAGGTGCGCATAATAATGATGTTGTACACGGATACTGCCCCTGGTATAATAAGCGCCCACATCGAGTTCAGCATGCCTAGACTTTTGACGAGCAGATAGGTAGGGACCATTCCGCCGCTGAAGAACATCGTGAAGACCATCATCGCCGTAATGGCGTTGCGGCCGAGGAAGTCTCGGCGCGAGAGCGGATAAGCCGCAGCGGTAGACAGGACCAGATTGATCGCAGTCCCGACGACCGTATAGAGGATCGTGTTCATATAACCAGTCAATATTTCATTGTTCTGGAATATTTTCCGATATCCGATTACCGTGAGGTTTTTGGGCCATAACCAGACTTCTCCGCGCATGACCGAATCGGGGCTGCTGAAGGACGCGATCAGGACGAATACGAGCGGATACAGCACGATCACGCATAGCAGCGCCAACACCGCATGCACGAACCAATCAAATGTTTTCTCGTTGACGCTTTGTCGAGTCATTGGGACCACCTCCTACCATAAGCTTGTGTCGTTCACTTTGCGTGCGATCCTGTTTACCAGCACCAGCAAGATGAAGTTGATGACGGAATTGAACAGTCCGACGGCTGCAGAATAGCTGTACTGCCCATCGATAATCCCTTTGCGGTATACATGCGTCGAGATGATGTCGGCGGCCTGCATATTGAGCGGGTTCTGCATCAGGAACACCTTCTCGAAGCCAACGCTGAGCAGAGAACCCATATTCAGGATGAGCAGAATCGTGATAGTAGGCGCAATACCCGGTAGATTGATATGCCATATGCGCTGCAACCGGCTTGCTCCGTCTACTCGGGCCGCTTCGTGCAACTGCGGATCGATGCCGGTCAAGGCGGCTAGATAGATGATCGAGCTCCATCCCATCTGTTGCCAGACGCCGGACAAGACGTATATGCTCTTGAACCAGGCCGGTTCGGTCAGAAATTCAATCGGTTCACCCCGGAACCAAGTTATGACTATATTCACCAACCCGGTTTGCGGGGACAGGAAGATGAACAGGATGCCGACTATGACGACGGTTGACAAGAAATGCGGAGCGTACGTAACCGTCTGCACGAACCGGCTGAATTTTTTGGATTTCACTTCATTGATCAGGAGCGCCAGAATGATGGGCACCGGGAATCCGACGATTAGTTGATATAGCCCGATCCCGAGTGTGTTTTTGAGCAGCCGCCAAAAATAATAGCTTTCGAAAAATCGTTCGAAGTGCCGGAGCCCAACCCATGGGCTGCCCCAAATCCCCTTGGTCGCGATAAAGTTTTTGAACGCAATCTGCACGCCGTACATGGGAACATACTCGAAAATAATAAAAAACAAAATGACCGGACTTATCAATAAATATAAATCCCAATTTTTGCGGATTCGACGTATGACCGCCGATCGTTTCGGTTTGAATCCGGCTTCCGTCGTTGTTACCGGCATGGAAGCGTGTTTCGACAAATCCCCACCTGCTTTCGTTTCTGTTCTTCCTGGAGCATAGCAGAGACAGACGGGGAATCAAATTTACACTTCTTACGTTCCCGTACGCTTCATTATCCCGGACAAAAAAATGATAACTTCCCAAAAAACGGCGTGTTCAACCTAAACCGAACTTCCGTTACAATGAAGGAAACTTGCAGGAGAAGGAATGACGACAACACGTACATACGTACACATGTACAAAGGAGTATGCTGCGCTTGAAATGGGCTATCTTTAACCGACAATCTTTGGTGTTCAACATATTTTTCAGTTTTCTCAGCATTATCCTGTTGTTTGCCGTCTTCAACGCCTTCTCTGTTCACTTGTTCAACAAAGGTGTACAGAAGGAGATTATTCAGTACAACCAACTGATGCTGAAGAATACGGCAGAACGGTACAAGACCCATTTCGACCGGGTCCGGACGCTGCTGTTCGATCTCTATACGGATGAGAAGGTTATTGCCTTCAATCGGCAATTGCTGGGGAAGAACGAAGCGGACATTAACTATTGGCAAGCGGGGGAAGTGCTGAAGGAGCTTCGATCGCAGGCGTACAATCCGATGTTCTACTTGAACAACCTGCTCGTCTATTACGATTCGCACTCGTTTATAGTGGAGAAGGAGGGCAGTGTCGAGGCGGATTTGTTTTTTTCGCGATTTTATGTCAACGGCCATTATCCCTTCTCCTACTGGAAGGAGCAATTTCGTCGCAACGGCAATTATATGCTGCATCCCGGCGAATCGTTTACCATATCGACTTTGAACTCATCGGTACAGACTCAGTTGATCCCGTTCTCATTTCGTATGCCGTCATCCAACTACCAGGTGATTGCATTGCTGGACGCTAGGAAGCTTCAGGAGGCATTCTACGGCACTGAAGACAACAGACCGTTCATGATTATGCAGAAGGACGGAACGCTATTGTATCGTTCCTCTGAGAAGCTCTCTGCTAGAGATGTACCAGTGTTTGGAAGCGATGGCGGGTACGGCTTATCCGGGGATTATTATTTCTTCGCCCAGCATATCGAAGGCTCGGAGCTTACTTTCATTACGGCGGTGCCTAACACGAATATCGCATCCCGAGTCCGCAATGCGAACTTGACGCTGCTTCTCATTCTGGCGGTATCGATCGTGATTGGCCTAATCGCCTCTGTCTATTACAGCCGCAAAATCAATCGGCCTGTGAAGCAGATGGTGACTTCGATACTAAGCCGGGATCCGGTCAAGCTTCAAAGCACCATCCGCGAATTCGACCTGATTCATCAGAACATCCATGATTTGATGAATGAAAAGATGACGGTCCACAAGGAACTGATGAACCAACGATCGCTCTTGACCAGCTTCGGTTACATCAACAAGCTAAAGTCTATTACATCTGATATTAATGAATGGAAAGACATCGCTGTCATGGAGGAATCGTTCCTCGTTGTGTTGTTCCAACTCCACTTCAAGCTGCAGCCTATTGCCGACAGTCAGATGAAGACGGGGAGAATGGCCTATTATATCTATGAATATATCCAGCTCGTCATCTCAGAACAGATACCATCCTCGCATACGTTCCAGATAGAGAACAACCAGATACTATCGCTCGTTCGCAGCAAGGAAATGCCGGAGCATCTCGGTGAGACGATTGCGATGCTGAAGACGATTCTGGACCGCGATAAGGCGTACATTCTGGTGACGATCGCAATCAGTCCGCTATACGAACATTCTGCCCAGTTTAATGACGCCTACCGGGAAGTGCTTGAATTGGCGCAGCAGGCAAGGCCGGTGGACGAAAGTCAGGTGATCTGGAAGAGGCGTGCCCTCCCGGCTCAGCTTGTGTTCACCGTTACCCAGGAGCAGGAGCTATATGCGAATGTGCAAGCGGGGAACCAGCATTACTGCGTAGCCTTCATGGAACGGATGTTGGATCAGATGGAGAAGAAGGATGCGAGTATCGAGCAGCACCGTCAGCTAGCCGAAGGAGTCATAGCGAGAGTGGCTAAGATATTGGAGCCATACGGGGCGGGCGTCGGCGCCGACGGTTCCCTACAGAGGCAGCATGCACTAATGCGGGAATGCTGCACGCTCGAACAGTTCAAGCAGTTTTATGGACAATTGTTTCATGCTGCGGCCGCGATTATCCAGATGAAGAAGGAGGAGAAGGATCCGACGATATTGTTCGTGATGGACTATGTAGAGAACCGATTCGCCGATGATGTATCGCTAGATCAACTCGCCGACAAGTTGAACTTGTCTGTCGCGTACTTGTCCGTCTATATCAAGGAGAAGACGGGGGCCAATTTCAGCGACCACATCAATACAGTTCGCATCCATAGGGCCAAGGAGCTGCTCGCCGATCACGACCTGAGCGTACAGGATATTAGCGCCCGAATCGGTTATCGGAACGTTACCTCGTTCATCCGGATGTTCAAGAAGATGACCGGCACTCCACCTGGTGAGTTCCGCAAGCAGCTTGCTCTTGGAGCTAACCGCGCAGTAGACAATCAGGAATAAGCTTGCAAATGGGCAAAGGCTAAAGAATGATCTCGCCTTTTGGCCTTGTGGCGCAGGGTAACTTTGAAAGTGCAACGACAAAACCCGAAGAGCAGAATGGTTGCCTTCGGGTTTTGTCGTTGCTTCTTCGAGTCAAGGCTCATAGTGCGATGGTGGGTGGTATAAGCTTTACTCAGTCGCTATATATTTGTAGCTTTTCAAATAGCTCTCCATCACTTTCGGATCAGCATGCCACCACAGCATGTCGTAGGAAGCGATCGGCTTGAATCCGATCTTGGCGGCTAACCGGTTCGAGGGAGCGTTACCAGCATCGCAGTCCCATACAGGAGTCAATCCATCCTGCCGGCATCGATCGATATAGGCGGAGCATGCTACTTGGGCCAAGCCCTGGTTGCGATACGGATTCAAGGTCATAATGTCGATCTCGGCATACTGTGCCCCGCGATAGTAGGTGTTGCAGGCCGAGGCAATCTCGCCCTCAACCGTGACGCAATACCCGAATCCGTTCGAGAGGAAGTTCTCCGGCGATCTCCACAGTAACTTGTAAGAAGCATCGATCGCGGTTTGATATTTGGTATACAGCGCTGCATCCATCTCAGTCAATCTATAGGTGGGGTCTGCTAAAGAATCCGACCTGGAAGCCAGGCTGCCCTCATCGTCCAACTCATACCGGGTGCGTGTCAGTTGGACCGCTCGGCCGTACAAACTCGTGCGGATGTAATCCAGCAGGTGAGGATCAGATACATACAAATCATAATGACCCTTATGTAGTTCGGGGTTGCCAAGAAAGGTCACGACAGATTGGGTGAACAAAGAATCTGTCTCGCTGCCAACGACCAAATACTTGCCACTATCGCTAAGAATGAGACAGCAGGCAGGGGCGGAAACTCGATCTACGTACACTTTCCCGGACTGGATCTGATCCACAACCGAATAGGCGAACACATGCGGCTGCCCCGATCGTGCGAGCAGGTGGGTTACAATCTGATAATCTTCCTTGCGAAGCTCTATCATAAAAGGAATGTCCTCCGTCTTATAGTATAAAGTGACTGGCCTTAGGTCTAGGTGCAAAGCTAAACGTTAGGCCAATGTGTTCGGGTCAAGCGAGTGATATAATCTAATTATTGGAGTACAAGAGGAGGAATACGTGTGAATACATCGCGATTAATGAAATTCATATCGGGTGGGATGGAGGCATTCCTTGGTATCCCGATATTGGGTGGGTTGTTCGTCATCTCCACTGGCTACACGCCGCTATGGGTGATGCTGGCTGTGCATATTGTAACGCTTCTCCTGAGCAGCAAGGAGAATACGGTAAGAATCGGCAGTGTACTGGGCATCATCACAGCATGCTTGGCCTGGATTCCAGTATTGGGCATGTTGCTGCACATCTTGACCGCGGTAGTATTGTTATTAAATGCCCTATTCGAAGGGTCTTCGAGCGGAAGAGGTTACCGTCGGGTCTGACCTTCAGGCTAAAGTAATTCCTTGTGTTTCGAGATAAGCATGGATAATGGGCAGGTGCGTCTCGGCAATGGGCAACTGGAGCAGTTGATCGGCTGGAATGAACCGCAGCTCATGGGACTCCTCACTAATGACCAGGGAGTCGTAGGTTTCTACCTTAACCCAATATGCTATTGTGACAATGCGCTTGATCCGTCCGTCTGGAAAAGCGACGATCCGGGAGGGATCGGAGAAAGTCCCTAACAATTGGGTGGAGGCTACAGTTAACCCTGTCTCTTCCTTCACTTCCCGCTCTAGAGCTTCGACGAGTGATTCGTCCGCATGCATGGCACCG
Source organism: Paenibacillus sp. P4_E11 (assembly GCF_056401635.1). Lineage (NCBI taxonomy): Bacteria > Bacillati > Bacillota > Bacilli > Caryophanales > Paenibacillaceae > Paenibacillus > Paenibacillus sp. P4_E11. Next base: position 82,613 of record NZ_JBFUIX010000008.1, read on the forward strand.
CCGATAATCGCCCAGCGGTTGCTGTCGGAGCGCTTCTCCATAAGGAGGCAGCCAGCATACTCGATGATAGCGACTACCCCCAGGCTGGTAGGCTGATTCGGCTGAGGGGCGTCTGGGTTCCGATAATAAAATTGGGCTTGTGCCAAGGTGGAAGGCACTCCTTTAGATTAAGTATGATCGTGATATGCTCTATTGTACCATTCATTCCCTTATAGGGACARGAACGAATGTTCGTGTCGCCAAAAACACCTGACCAGCAGCAGTTGCTCGGTCAGGTGTTTTTGGTGTATGCATGCAATTAGACGTGGTAAGCCATCAATTCGTGATCCCGTACTGCAGAATAGCCGGTGGAACATCGAGCAACGATTTCAATTGCAGGAACAATCGCTTAGGCTCACTCTGAATGTCCACGATATTGTATTTCCACTCGGTTATCGCCGGGATGTGAATGGCGTTAATTCCGGTCTCGATAGCGGGAATGATGTCGGTACGGATTGAATTGCCGATCATCCAGGTCTTGTTCCGGTCGAAGCGTTGCTTGTCCAGGATCGATTCCATCATCGCGGTCGTTTTGTGAGGGGAGATGAAGATCCGGTCCCCGAAGAAGGTGTTAAGTCCCATCTGCTTTACCTTGCGCTCTTGAATGACGGTTTCCCCTCCGGTGTAGAGGTATAGATGGTGCCCTTGTTGGGTGAGCCGTTCCAGCGTTTCCGTCATGTTCGGGTAAGGCTCGATCGTCTGCACGTACACGCTCATCCCAAGATCATAGAGCCGACGCTGCTCCTCCATGGACGACTCCCGGCCAGTCATAGCGCTGAAATGGGCATAAGTATCAACGAGCGATTGTGGAAAATGGTCCGAAACGAAGCCATGCCGCAGCACGCCCTGTTCATCGATTTCGTATTGTTTATTTTTGACGTCCTCTTTCGTTAGGCGATATCCGGCGAACCAAGTCGTCATCAGATCGAAAAATTGGTCGAGGACCAGGTCGAAATATTTATTGCAATGAACCAATGTATCGTCCAGATCGAACAATAGGGTTTGCAGGGCTAATGTTTTTTTCATGAGGAAGAGCTCCTTTACGAACTGCGAGAGTTAAAATTACTATCGGCAGAATAGTCGTACATTACTACTTACATACAAGAAAAACTTTTTTGTGGGCAGTCTATAAATGACTTTACATAAAATGGACTTGTTCCACGAAAAAGGAGAATACGTATGCTAAAAAGATGGATGAAATGGACAGCTCTATTGGGATTGGTGGTCAATCTCGCAGGCTGCAACGACAACGAATACAAGATTAAACAGGAGCATAATATGGATCGACGCGGGATGCAGAACAATGGGAATGTCGATCAGAATCGGGTCAATACGAACCTCCCGCAGGGTGGATCGGAAGCGGAGAAGAGCTACCGCACTAGCCCGAACATCCGGCCAAGCGACGCGAATGGGGGGAACCCGCAGCCGATTGAAGGCCAGGGGGCCCCGGGGACGCCGACAAGTCCAGGCACTATAGCACCAGGAGCCCCTGCTGCAACGTCACAACCTACGCCACAACCTACGAGAATAGGCCCGTCCCACCCGCATCATTAGCTTAGCATAAGCTATACAACAAGCAGGAAGTACATCGACCTTCTAGCCGACCTGCTACTTGGCCGCTTTGACAGGCAGCTTCTCGATATAGCTAACGGCCTCCGACAACGTCGTGACTGGAACGAGCTTCATGGACGTTTTCAGCTTGCTGTAGGCTTCCATTGCTTCGGTTTCATTATGATCGGTCGGATTAACGTTTTTGGGAAGCAGGAAGTAGTCGGCTCCGCCTTTTGCAGCTGCAACGATTTTATGGTCGATGCCGCCGATCTGACCAATCGTCCCGTTCGCATCAATCGTCCCGGTCCCGGCAATCTTATAGCCATGTGGCAGCTCACCATTGTGATATTGGGATACGATCTCAAGCGCGAGCATGAATCCGGCAGAAGGCCCGCCGATATCGTTCAGGTTGAAGTCAATCTTCTCGTTGTGTATCGGGAACTGCACCGTGGAATAGCCGAAGCCGAAGCCCGTTCGTTTGCCAGCCGCGTCGTTCAGCTCCATCAAGGGAACTTTCAGCTGCTGCTCGGCTTTGGCACCGCGCTTGAGCGTTACGGTTACTAGATCGCCTGGGCGCTTCCCGCTCAGGATGTTCTTCAGATCGTCGGCATTCTTGATGCTGCGGCCTTCCACAGCAGTCACGATGTCGCCCTCGAACAACACATTAGCCGCAGGAGCGTCGGTTAGAAAATAGTTAATAATAACACCCTGATAATCAACCTGTACAGGTTTGTTCAACACGTGCAGAGCAGCAAGGATGGCACTCGCTTCAGAATCGTCGCGCATCCACGAAAGCAGCCGGCTGTACGATTCTGGATTACGAACGAGGCCGAGCTTCTTCTTCTTGGGAATCAACTCGGCGTGGGGGGCCAGCTTCCCATATAGCCATACGTAAGGATTGGCGCTGATCGAATATACTGTCGTAAACATCAATTCGCCTTGGTCGATGTGAGGCTGCCCTTGAACAGTCACACGTTCATCTAACGGCTCTATGGAACCAGGCATCTCGACATAATACGGAAGCGGGACGTAGTTCAGGGTGAACAACAGGAGCAGGATGATCAGGAGGAGCTTCCACCGCCGACCGAATTGCGTAATCAAGCTCTTGCCCATGGCGGGTACACCTCCGGAATTTCAGCAGTTTTGCGCAATAGCTGGATCTGACTTACTTTAGCTTCTATCTTACTGTACATTGGGCAAAAGAAAAAGACCCGGCAACCGCGATCCTCCAGTAACTGGGAGGAAGCGCCTTGCCGGGTTCTTAATTCGTTAAAGGCAGAGCTTCAAATAAGAAGCTTATTCGGTTGCAACGGATTGATCAGCTTGCATGCCAACAGGGGAGATGCGTACGAAGTTCGCATCCAGGTCGACTAACAGCTCGTCGATCTTGGCTGCAGCGTCTTGTTGGCCTGTAGCGATCAGCTCTTGCTTGTAAGAGCCCAGCAAGTCCGTCAGATCTGCACGGCTTTGTACGCCCAGCGGTTGAAGGCTGATCTTCGCACCCTTGGCGACGCGGCGCTCGATCGCTTGCTGATCGAGGCCCATCTCCGGTACGAGGCGCTGGTACACGACTCCACCGGTCATCCCGGCGCAGATCCATGGCCCCGGATCGCCCATAACGACGGCGCGTCCATTGGTCATGTACTCGAAGGCGAAGCCTTTGAGATTGGCGCGGCTCGCGATGTTGCCGAGCTCGTCTTGGATCGGCGAAGCGATCTCGCCGCCGAAGATGACGTCAGCGCCGGATAGACGGATGCAGGCACGGGAGTCAGCGCCGCCTTGGACGATGAACAGCCCGTTCTGAGCACCGTAGCAGAACGATTTCCCTACGGAGCCGTTGATGAAGCGGCCGTGTTGGCCGAGCGTCTTCATGATCGCGACTTTACCGCCGAGCGACATCTTGCCGACACCGTCTTCCGCACCGCCGTGAACGGTGATGTTCACACCGCGAGCGTTGAACGCCGCAAGGCCGTTACCCGGTACAGAGCCGTCGGTCAAATGCAGTGACACTTCAGGCAGCTTATCGTAGCTACCGTCGAACCGGTCGCGAACGCGATGGCTGGAGTAGCGTGTACCGAGAATACGTGATTCAGCCACGACTTTGGACCATTTGCGAACGACAGGACCGCTGCCGAAGGCGACGGAATCCGGATAGAACTCTTGGCCTTCCGCACCAGCCGCAACGCGGATGTCGGATGTCGTAGCAGCGGCTTCGGACATGGCATCAGTTGCTGCTTTCAGGAACGAGAGCGGTGCCGGGCGCAGCAAGTCGGATAGATCGATGCGGTCCAGCTTCGCTGTCTGCTCAAGCAGGTCGGATCGGCCTACGAGCTCTTGCAGACTGGTGAAGCCGAGGTCGGCTACGACTTGGCGAACTTCATCGCCGATGCCGCCGAACAGGCGCATCAAGCTCTCGACCGCGGGTTCGAATACGCGAGGAACGAAGCGACGAAGTCCTTTCTCATCGGCTTCCTCCATCGAATCGATCTGCGTGGCGATCCCGACATGACACGTGTCGAGGTGACAACCGCGGCATGTTGTACAGCCGATCGACTGCATCGCGAGACTGCCGAAGCCAGCGCGGTTCGCGCCCAGCATGACCATCTTCACAACGTCGGCGCCGGACTTCAATCCGCCGTCGGACCACAATTCAACCTTGTGACGCAAGCCTGCTTCGATCAATGCTACGTGAGCCAGCTTCGTTCCGATCTCTGTAGGCAAGCCTACATGTGTGATCGAGTGTATGCGTGCTGCACCTGTACCGCCGTCGAAGCCGGACAAGGTGATGACGTCAGCGCCAGCCTTGGCAACACCGACCGCGATTGTGCCGATACCTGGAACGACAGGACATTTCACGATGATCTTCGCTTTGCGTCCGCTAGCTTCTTTAAGCTCACTAATCAATTGAGACAAATCTTCGATCGAATAAATATCATGGTTGTTCGAAGGCGAGATCAGGTCAGATCCGATCGTGGCGTTACGCGCTGCTGCGATCTTCGCCGTAACCTTGGAGCCTGGCAGGTGACCGCCTTCGCCTGGTTTCGCGCCTTGACCGATCTTGATCTCTAGGAAAGCAACCGCATTGGCCAGCTCCACGTTGACGCCGAAACGTCCGGAAGCGACTTGTGCGCCGCGGGTTTTCTTGTAACGGCCGAGCATGTCTTTGATCTCGCCGCCTTCACCGTTCATCGTGACCATGTTCAGACGTTCGCCTGCTTCCGCATAAGCGCGGAACGCAGTTTCGTTCTGCGAACCGAACGACATGGAGGAGATGAGCATCGGCAAGCTGTGACCGCCGATTGAGATGTCGACCTGCGATGGATCAAGCGGCTTGCGGCCTTGCAATGCCTTCGTGTAGTTGAAATCGGCTACGTGACGAATCGAGATCGGATTGCGCTTCTCTTCTTCACGCAATTTCTCCATATATTCGCTGTAAGGTGCAGCTCCAGAAGCAGCGTCGCCGAGAGCCTTCCACATCCGTTGGAAGAAGCGGAAGTTCTTAGCTGCCTTAGCCTTCGGATTGGCGAAGTCCGCATAGCGGCTGTTCGCATCCTGTTCCAGCTCTTCGAATCCAGTTCCAGCTGCTTCGCTGCCGAGGTAGTTGACGATATCCAGTACTGCTGCTACCTCTGGCTTCAAGCCGATAGAGGAGAAGAAGCGAGTATAGCCGCGCAGTTCATGTGTACCGATGGTGGAGATGACTTTCTCCAGCCCTTTGGCCAATGTGAGCAGCACTTTGCGAGCTGCAGGTGCGCCTTCCTTGTCTGCAGCGGTTTCGAACAGCAGGTAAGGGGACACGATCTCCGCACCAAGTCCGCATGTAAGGGCAATGTCGTGCAGGCTGCGAATCGAAGCCGAGCGCAGGGCAATCGCTGCGTGACGACGCAAGTTGTCGCCGCTTCCGAGCTTCACGCCGCGTAGGGCAATGTCGACCTTGGATACCGCAAGATGCGGATCCATCCAGAGGTTGTCGTCCAGGTGCGCTTGCGCATCGTCAAGGACGACCAGAATAGCGCCGTTCTGAACGGCTTGTATAGCATCCGCTGCGAGCTGATCAAGTGCAGCTTGCAGCGATGTGCCGCGCTTGAACGTGATCGACAATGTCGCAACTGCGTTCTCGCCTTGCTTGCGGCATTCTGCGATAATCTGCTCCAGCGACATGTGGCCGATCTCTTCTTGCGAGCCGATCCCGTTCGCGCCTTCCAGCACCATAGGCGCCATCAGCTCGAAACGTACGCCACCGTCGATCTGACCATAGATGGTCGGACGGGAACCGATCACGACGCGGGTGGAGAAGTGCTCCATCTCGCGATCCCGGTCGATCGCCGGATTCGTGACGACGGCTACGCTTTCCTTGATGAAGTCTGGGATATTCTGACGTTCCAGCGTTAGGGCTGCATGCGGGCCGTCAAAGCCCAACGAGCGAATCGGCTCAGCACCTGTTTGCGCCATCGATTCAATCGCCTGGATGCCATCACGGTCCCAACCGAACGAGCTATATACGTTGTCCGTTGTTCCGATTGCAGCGGAAGGCGATGTTTGTGCATCGGTCTTCACGAATGACAAGTGCCTGCGCATACCGCCAATGTTGATCCGCTTGGATGTGCGTTCCAGCACTTTCGTCTGCAGTTCATAATAAGGAACGACACGGATCGGTTGGTTAGGCGTCAGCTCGATACCGATCTTCTCGCCTGGGGCGATAGGCTTCGGTTCTGCAACCATTTGATCTACAGTGATGATCCCTTGCTCCGAGGAGAAGTACAGGGAAGCCTCGCTTTCCACCATCCATACCGGGCGCAAGCCGAGGGCATCGACGCTGAAGACACACTCGTTGCCGTAGCGGGATACGATACCAGCCGGACCTTGAGCATAGTGGCCCCAGATTTGACGATAATACACATACAAGTCTTGCAGTTCCGGACGGAATAGCTTCATCTCGTTGTGAATCGGCGGGAATACGAGCTCCATCGCTTCGAACAAGCTCAAGCCGAATCGATGGATGAACGTCTCGATGACACGGTTCATATCCTGCGAGTCACTGCCGCCGTCTACGAGTGGCACGCCGACCATATCGGCCTCATAGCGCATTTTCTTAACGGTATTAATCTCTCCGTTGTGACCGAGCAGTGAGAACGGCTGTACCCGGAAAAAGCTGGACAGAGTATTCGTCGAGTACCGATTATGCCCGATCGTCACTTGTGCGGCGAACAGCGGGTCTTGCGTGTCCTTGAAATATTTCGGAAGAATGCTTGCGGCACCCATCACTTTATAAGCGGCTGTCACATTGCTGAGGGAAGCGACATGCACATAGTAGCGTGCTTCGATCGCGACATGCAGCTCGTACAGATGGTCGGCGGTAACGACTTCTTGCTTCTTGTTGACCGCAGCCACTTGCCAGAAGCAGGGCTCATCCAGACGGCCGTTGCGGCCTAGCACGTTGCTGTTCACTTGATTTTCCTGCTCAAGCAGGATTTCTATGTTACGGTCTGCGAACATTTGGCGAATCTCGGCTTGCACGGTAGCAACGGTTTTGTCCAAGTTACGTGGAATGAAGATGTGCGCCACCGAGAAGTGCGGATCATAAGCCAGCTCGGCCGAGTGTCCAGCATCAATCAGACGCTTACTCCAGAGCGCGCGAGGGATGTCGGTCAAGATGCCGCAGCCGTCGCCTTCGCCGTCAATGAACCCGGAGCGGTGCTCCATGAGGACGAGTGCTTGGATTGTTTTTTGGATATTGTCGCGGGACGGCTTGCCGTCTTTTTCAATGATACAAATAATGCCGCATGCGTCGTGTTCAGCCTTCAAGAGATCTTGGAAACGCCCTTCGTTGATCATGATTTCATTCATATAGTCTGGCCGGAATGGGTGGATTCCGACCTTCACCTCCCTATCGTGTATAAAACGTATACCCTTTTTTGCCAATCAAAAAACAAGCCTGTTCCATTCGCCAATTTTTGAAAAGAGGCCTAACGGCAAAAGCAAAAAAATGAAGGTCACGGAAGGATAGACTGATCGGCCGGACAACTCAAGTCCGCGGCCCGCGTGCGGGGTCTTATGCGATTGAATGTACGGTCGTTTCGGTCAATTGAGATAAGGAAATAATGTCCGCTATTCGGCGAAACTGGGGCGAGGAATCGAAAATAAAGGAAAAAATATCCGCTATTCAGCGTTAATCCGATGGAAACTCGCTGAGTTCACCAAATAAAGGAACGATTTTCCGCTAATTGCACCTTAACCGACGGTCAGAATGCGATAGAGGAACTTATTTCCGTTAAGGGTCAATTGGTCCGTGGGACTGATCCATCCAAGGTCCATTATTTGCTTGTTTGCTGCTGCCGAACGGGCGAATATTAGCCGATGCACATGGGAAAGGTTAAAGGTTAAAGGTTAAAGGTTAAAGGTTAAAGGTTAAAGGTTAAAGGTATAAGAGTATAAGGTTATAAGGTTATAAGGTTATAAGGTTATAAGGTTATAAGGTTATAAGGTTATAAGGTTATAAGGTTATAGGTTATAGGTTATAGGTTATAGGTTATAGGTTATAGGTTATAGGTTATATGAGAAATAGGTGTCGGGCGCGGTGGCACCCCCGCACAGCAGCTCGGCGTGGATCCGATCTTGCTATGCCTTCCGGCTTATGAGTGGATTAAACCAGGCTTGGCCATGGGCCGTGGAGGAAGTTCGAATCAAGTACATTAAGAATAACACGAAATTTCAATCCGTACAATACATCGTACCAATATTCGACAAGTAAACGTTTTCCTTTTAAACACAGGGCGTCTGGCTGTACAAGGAAAAAATGACAAAATAAAAACACGAACAAAGTTTGCATACAAGCATCTATTGTTCGTGTTTGGCGATATTAGGTCAAGTAGTACATCTCATTCCGACAAAGGATTGCCGAAGCTTGATATTGAAATTAGCTACAGTGCTCGACCGTTACTCGGTGCCCGGTTCTGGCTGAAGTCTCGATCGCATGCAACAGCATTTGATTGCGCAACCCGTCCTCGAAGCTTGGCGAAGGCTGAATGCTGGTAGCGATGCCTCGGATGAATTCGGAGATCAAATTAATGAACGTATGCTCATAGCCGAGGATGTGGCCTGGCGGCCAATACGCCTGGGCGTACGGATGGGCTTGCTCTGTGCAATTAATAAGGCGGAACCCTTGGCAACCGGCGTCGTCCTCATCCGAATACACATGCAGATTATTCATGTTCTCCAAATCCCAACGCAACGATCCTTTGGAACCGTTGATCTCGATCCGGTTGCCATTCCGGTTGCCCTTGGCAAAGCGGGACACTTCGAACACGCCGACAGCGCCATTGTCAAACCGGGCCAAGCAGGATGCTGTATCGTCCACATCGGCTTGCGGTCGGAAGGATTCCATTAGAGCGGATACATCGCGGATTTCACCGACCAGGAACCGGGCCAGGTCAATCGAATGCGCCATCAGATCGCCGAGTGCCCCGGAACCGCTAATCGACTTGTCGACGCGCCAGGACGGGGGCGTGCTCGCGTTCGACAACCAGTCCTGCAGGTACACAGCGCGGAAGTGATGAATGGGACCGATCGCTCCTTGCTGAATAAGCTGCTTGGCGAACTGAATAGCCGGTGCAAAGCGATAGTTGAAGCAGACCATATGGATCACGTTCGCTGCTTGAACGGCTTTGAGCATGTTTTGAGCCTGATCCAGGGTCACCGCGAGCGGCTTCTCGCACAAAATGTGTTTGCCTGCTTGGGCTGCAGCTAGTGCGATTTCATAATGGGAACCATTCGGCGTACAGATGTCGATGGCATCAATATCGTCACGTTCGATTAAGCGGCGCCAGTCCGTCTCGCTATCGTTCCAGCCCATTCCCGCTGCTGCTGCGGCCACAAGCTGTGGATCTCTACCGGATAGGGCTTGAAGCACCGGAACTGCTCCCGTCTCGAAGAAGAAGGGGACACTGCGATAGGCATGGCTGTGCACTTTACCCATGAACTTGTACCCAATCAGCCCGATTCGGATTGTCTTTCCATCCATATTCACGCTCATGGAAACATCCTAACCCTTCTGCCGCCGAAGCGACATTTCATATTCTCTTACCCATTCTATCGAAAGGCCTTGAAAGAGAACATAGCATTTCTTTGCCCATATTTATCACTTTATTAGGTTCGGGTCGCCGAACTTACATCTGGGCAAAAGCGCGGTCGGCCGCCGCAATCGTCGCGGCCACATCATCTTCCGTATGCGCCGTCGTGAGGAACCAAGCCTCATATTTCGATGGTGCCAGGCAGATGCCTTGCTCGAGCATGAGGCGGAAGAACGCCGCGAATTGCTCGCCGTCCGTGTCCTGCGCCTCGTCATAATTCGTGACGGGGTGGTCGCAGAAGTGCGTCGAGAAGGCGCCGCCGATCCGGTTGATCGTCAGCGCGATGCCATGGCGCGAGGCGGCGTCCGCGATGCCACCCGCGAGCGTCGTCGCCAGCGCCTCCAGCTGCGCGTACGTGCCGGGGGCGGCCAGCGCCTCGAGGCAGGCGATGCCGGCGCGGATCGAGGCCGGGTTGCCCGCCATCGTACCGGCCTGATAGGCCGGACCAAGAGGGGCAACCTGCGCCATGATGTCGCGCCGTCCGCCGTAGGCGCCGATCGGCAGGCCGCCGCCGATGATCTTGCCGAGCGCGGTCAGGTCGGGCTCGACCGCGCCGTAGTCGGCGAAGCCGGCGCCCGCGTATGTCTGCGCCGCGCCATAATGGAAGCGGAACGCGGTGATCACCTCGTCATAGATGACGAGGGAGCCGTTCGCGCGCGTCAGGCGGCACAGCGCCTCCAGGTAGCCGGGCTTCGGCATCACCATGCCGAAATTGCCGACGATCGGCTCGATCATCACGGCCGCGATGTCTGTGCCCCAGTGCGTCAGTGCCGCTTCCAACGCCGAGATGTCGTTGTACGGCACGGTGATTACCTCGTGGGCGATGCTCGGAGGAACGCCCGCGCTGTCCGGAATGCCCAGCGTGGAAGGGCCCGAGCCGGCTGCGACGAGAACGAGGTCGGAATGGCCGTGGTAGCAGCCGGCGAACTTCACGATCTTACTGCGCCCAGTATAGGCGCGCGCCACGCGGATCGTCGTCATGACGGCCTCTGTACCGGAGTTGACGAACCGCACCTTGTCGAGCGAAGGAATCGCTTCCTTCAGCATGCGCGCGAAGCGTACTTCCAGCTCCGTTGGGGTTCCGTATAAGGTGCCGTTTCGTGCGGCTTCTACGATGGCTTCCGTGACGTGCGGATGCGCATGACCGAGAATGATCGGTCCATAGGCAGCCAAGTAATCGATATAGCGGTTGCCGTCTACATCCCAGAAGTAGGCGCCTTCGCCGCGCGCCATGAATACAGGCGCGCCACCGCCTACAGCCTTGAAGGAACGGGAGGGGCTGTTCACGCCTCCTACGATATGGTCTAACGCTTCTTTATATAGGGATTCCGATTGTGAGCGATTGATGGACACAAGATGTTCCTCCTTCAACAGAAAAAATTGCCGTTAATTTTATTATATAGTGTTAGAAAACAGTCCTGCAACTTATGTCGATTCATGACACTATAGATAGTGGGAAAAGAGGAGGAGCCTTACATGCAGCCAGCGATTCGCGTGGAACGACTGCGCTAGCAGGTTCGAGAGTCCAAAAGCAGAGGTGGACTGAAGGGCGTGCTGCGGGATTTGTTTAGACAGGTAATGGTGAGGAACCGCATTCCTGAGTACGTCACCGTCGACCGAGTAGGTTAATAAGCCATTGGTCACCAGAAGGAGATTATTGTTTTTGGTCAGGCTTGGAGGTATTGTCCAATTCGGTTCGGAACGTTCGAAATGTCGTAGAATTATTCAAATAGCCGTATTCAGGTTCATTGAAAACGTTTTCTTATCTACGCTATGCTTAGGATGTATGTGGCCGCATACGGAAAGCGCCGTTGCTCAGGTGGGGGTGATCGCTTTCCTATTTGTATCAACTATTATAAAGGGAGAGATTGTATGAATTTTGTTCAAAAGAAGGTACGCGTGATCGGCATGCTAAGTGTATTCGCCGTGCTGCTGGCAGCGTGCGGAGGAGGAAATTCGGCGGGCAGCCAAACGCCTGCGCCGAACGCTTCAACGACAACTACACCGACGCCGCTGGTGCAGAACACGTCCCCGGCTACGCTAACCTTATATCTTACAGGCGGACTAACGGAAGATTATGGGAAGCAGTATATCGTCAGCCACATCCAGAAGCAAATGCCTTACATCACGATAAAAATTATCGTCGAAGGCAAAGGCACCTCTCCGCAGGAACTAGTCGCAGCCGGGACAATTCCGGATCTGTTGTTTTTCCCTAACAACCGGCTGAATGATATGAACGATGTGGGATTGCTCGCCAATCTGGATCCACTCGTGAAGTCGCATAACGTCGATTTGACCCGATTGAACGACGGTCTTGTCGACAGTATACGCAAATATTCGGACAAGGGTGAACTGCTAACGATGCCTTGGGGGACGGGCAATTATGCACTCTACTACAACAAGGACATTTTCGATAAATTTGCGGTACCGTATCCGAAGGACGGCATGACATGGGAGGAAGTGTACCAGCTCGCCGTCAGGCTTACCCGAAACGAGGGCGGCGTACAGTACAGAGGCTTCGACTATACGCCATCGAATTATCTTGGCTACAATCAGTTGTCTGCCCCTCTCGTGGATGTTAAAACGGGGAAAGCAGCGTTTAATACGGATACGTGGAAGAAGATGTTCGAGACGTTCGGCAAATTCAATCAGATTCCGGGGAACAATACGGCGGGTAGCAATAAAGAATTTAATGATTTCACGAAAAACCGCACGCTGGCCATGAGGGCGGGAAGCACGATGTTTCCTCAATTATTGGCACTGGAAAAAGAGGGTACACCGCTCAATTTCGATATTGTAACCTTCCCAAGTTTCCCGGAATCGCCCAAGACGAGCCTGCAATTTTTGGCCAGCACGTTCGCGATTTCCCCGCAAAGCAAATATAAGGACCAAGCGATGGAAATTATTAAGCTTATGCTTTCGGACGAGGTTCAGAAAGAAGGTGCGGGCATTCTTCGTTTGACCGCGTTGAAAAGCGAAGAGGTGCGCAAGGAGACTGGCAAAAACTATCCTTCCATTTCAACCAAAAACATAAATGCGCTTTATGTGAACAAGCTCGCGCCGACCAAGGAAGCGACCAAGTACGACGAAATCGCCCGCACGGCGCTGCCGACGCATTTCTTGAACTATGCGCTTGGTAAAAAAGATTTAAACACCGCCCTTCGTGAGGCAGAAGAAGAGGTTAACAAAAAAATTGCGGAGATGAAGGCGAACTAGGCGAATCCCTCGTGACACGCCGCATGGACTGCTAGCATAACCTTCACAACAACATAATTGCAATATAAACCCACACCGAGCCGCCCTACGCGTGCCAGTGTGGGTTTATATTGTGCCAACCCCAGATGAGTATTGATTGGCAACTGCACTACGCCACCGGGAAATCATTCGCAGTTGCCTCAGGCCACGGTTTTAGAACCCAATGGCGCTTTCTTACCGCAAGCGAGCTACAACGCTAAGATTTCCAAATTTTCACTTTCTCCTTCATGTAAATCGAGGGCAGTGTACCGGTTATTTTTTTGAAAACTTTGTTGAAATACGATTGCTCGCAAAACCCAAGAAAATTAGATATTTCTCCTACGTTCATCTGTGAATTGATCAGAAGGTCACAAGCGGCGGAAATGCGAATTTGCTGGATATACTCGGTGATAGAATCTCCTGTAACCTGTTTGAAAATAGTGCTGATATAGTTGGGGGTACGATCCACATATTCAGACAACTCAGCCATGGAGATGGATCGACGATAATGATCTAGAATGTAGGCTTGAATCTGCATAACAATACTGTTGGATTTGCCCGGCATCGATTGAGAATCCGATTCTTCGTTGATGACAGCGAGCATTTCGAGCAATATGGCGTGGCAGATAGTGCCCGAATAGTCGGATTTGCGCAACCAGTGCTGGGTCAGCAAGGAAAATCTCTGCTTCATATAGTCGAAGTTAAACGGCCTGATTAAATAGAGCTTCGGCTCGGACAGCATGGGAAGTCGATCCCCGTCACCGTGATAACGGAAGTGAACGACATACATGTCATGGGCTTCTTTAGGCGAGTTCGAAGCGCTGCGCCAAACACTCTGGGGAACAAACAACATGTCGCCCTTCTGCAGAGATAAGGAGTGGTCTTCAATGGTGTATAGCATGGTCCCGCTTATAACGAGCAGCAAAATATGGTTGTTAGTCTTGCCTTTGGGTACATGCCAGTTCGGCTCACAATGCTCGAAATAGATAGAAACCGGTTCGATCATAGAATACTCCTTTCGACAAATCCTCCCGAGTTCGATGGGGAAGGAGGCTCCTCCTTTTATTATAACTGTAATCGTAGAATTATTTAAATAATTATTGCACGGTTCATTGTATCAATGGTTCGATTTTACTAAGCTTAAATTGAAACAACACCAAGGAGGACGATAGGCGAAATGAGTACTTTTTTCAAAAAAGCAAATGCTCGGGTCGGTGTAATGACAGTTGGCCATGAGCCTTACTGGGCTCAATTTCCGGGGTTAAGAGAGGAACTAGAGGGCTATGGCCGTGAGTTTGAGGATATGCTTCGCAAGCATGACGTCGATGTGGTTTCGGCAGGCTTTGTCGACAGTGTAGACAAGTCTTTTGCGGCATCGTCTTACTTGAAAAGCCAGGACGTTGATTTCCTATTTTGCTTTTTAAGCACGTATGTAACCTCTTCGACAGCAGCAACCCCAATCCTTAACTTATCCGTTCCGACTGTTCTGGTTGCATTACAGCCGAGGAAACGTCTTGACTATCGCAATACGACGACTTATATGCAGCTTGCCAACGATAACATTTGCTCGTTGCCGGAGATTGGCGGTGTGCTGATTCGCGCCGGGAAGCCTGCGGCCGGGATGATCGTTGGAACACTTCACGATGACGAACGCGCTATGAAGGAATTGCAAACATGGTGCCAAGTGGCAAATGCCCGCAGAGCATTCAAATATGCCAAAATAGGATATATGGGGCACACGTACGAGGGGATGTACGACATGAACTCCGATCCTACGGCGTTTACGGCCGCTTTCGGGGCACATGTGCAAATGCTCGAAATGTGCGATCTGGCCAAGTTGGTGAACGGCGTTACGGTCAAAGAAACAGCGGACAAAATCGCTGAAATCAAGAGCATCTTCACGCTTGCCGATCCGTTTATCGATCCTGTCACAAGGCCGATCAAGCAGGAAGACCTCGAGTGGTCGGCAAAGGTGGCCGTCGGTCTCGACAAGCTGATCGTGGAATTCGGTTTAACGGGACTCGCCTATTATTATCGCGGTTTGGACAATAACGAGTACGAACGAATCGGATCGAATATGGTGCTCGGCAATTCGCTCCTGACAGGCAAAGGCATTCCGCTCGCCGGAGAAGCCGACTTGAAGACATGCGCCGCGATGCTGATCATGGATCGTCTGGATGCCGGAGGATCGTTCGCGGAGCTGCATCCATGCGACTTCGTTGACGATATCGTGCTAGTAGGACATGACGGTCCGCACAATATTAAGATCAGCGACGGCCGGCCGATCATTCGCGGACTTGATTTGTTCCACGGAAAGAGTGGATCGGGCATCGGCGTCGAATTCAGCATTAAGGCGGGGCCGGTTACGCTGCTCGGTATTTCACAAACCGCCGACGGCAAATATAAAATGATTGCAACGCAAGGCGAATCCATCAAAGGTGATATTCCCCAGACCGGCAACACGAATACCCGCTGCCGCTTCGAATACGGCGTTGCGGAATTTGTAGAGAAGTGGTGCTCGGCAGGCCCGACTCACCACTTCGCCCTGGGTGTCGGGCATGTGAATGCCAAAATCCGCAAAGCCGCGCAGGTGCTTGGCATCGATTTGCAGATCGTCTAACAGGGAGGATATGAAGATGACAAAAGCAGGGAAAGACCGACCGCTGCAAAGAGTGACGTTGGAAATGAGCCTGAAACCGTTCAAAAGCGTGGAGCCGGCAGCCATCGAGCGAGTATGCGAGGAAGCGATCCGGCAATGGCGGCCGCTGATAAGCATGGCGGACCAATGTTCGATGCTTCTGTGGATAGCGGACGGAAGCGAAATCCTGATGTGGAACGGCGATTACGATACAGAAATTGAGTGGGCTCGTTATATCGGCTTGGCAAATGAAGAATACTTTGGCATTACGGATCCGGACGATCCGATGAAAGCGCGGGTGTACACCGAAAATCCAGCGCGTATTACTTATCGGGATTTAAAGCGAATCGTTGAAACATTCAAGCGTTTGGCCGCCGAACAAGGGTTCGCGATGCATATAGGAGCGACTTTCGATCCAGGTCCGGAATTTGTTTATTCCGACTTTAAATATAAGCTTCACCGTGAAATCAATGAAGCTGCGCTCGGCGGGAATTTCGTTTCCTTGCGGCCGGATTACAAGGTCATTTGCTGCTGGTCAAAATTGAAAGAGGATCGTGTCTCGTATTCGGGCTTCCCGGGCGGTATTCCGGAAGGCACTTCTTTCGGCCGATTTCTGGGCCGGCAAACCAGACATTTTTTAATGGATCTCGGATTCGAGTACATTTGGTTCTCGAACGGTTTCGGTTTTTCCTATTTTCCCTGGACTTATCTCGGGAGCAACTTTGACGGGCATCGCTTTAATCAGGTTGATTATCGGGTGATGTCGGAAAATATTTTGTCATTTTGGGACGATTTTAAAAAGGAATGTCCCGATTTTCGGACAGAGGTCAGAGGGACGAATTTTAGCACGGGTATGGAATTGGCCAAAGATTTTGTTCCGCTACGGGACATGTACTCGAGAAAGTATTTGGAGCTTCCTCCCCCGAACTCGCCATGGGGTGCGCTCAATCGGGATTTCGGTTTGGAGATGGCAGGCTATATGTCCCGTATTGCCGTATTGCCGGCCAAGACGTTCCCGTTCCGATTTTATGCCAACGATCCGTGGTTTTGGCAAAATCCATGGTGGGATGCCTACGATAGGGAAGCATACGACATTTATTGTCCGCTTTCTATCGGACGGATCAACGAAGAAGGGAACATAGGCAATCCCGGAATCGTAGAAATTTTGTCGATCGATACGGAAAAGGGAGAATTGATTGAAGAGTGCCCCATGGAAGTGATCCCTCATTTGGCGAGGGCGATTAAAGATTTCCCTGATCAGCCCGGAGTTTTGACATGGCTTTATCCGTTCGACGAAAATTTTCAACTCGTTGCTGATTCTCAAGAGAAGGCAAGTTTCGTTTTCTTTGACGAATGGTTTGTGCGAAATGCGATGAATCAAGGCCTTCCGCTGAATACGGTTATAAGCACTGCGAATTTTACCAAAATGACCGACGATAATATTCCAGCTCTTAAAGACACGATTCTGTTCGCTTCTGCATCGTTATTGGGCGGAGAATTGGCACAGCGGCTCGTGCAGTTCGTTCAGAAAGGCGGAAAGCTGCTGCTTTACGGCCCCTTATCGCAACCCGCGTTGCAGGAATTGCTTAACATCCGGCAAGTCGACGGGATTTACGGTGAACTGATTTTGCAATCATCCATGGCGGAAGATACTTTAACGAATCCGCGAAGCTCGTTGCTGAAGCATGATTCGCTTATTTCAGGCGGTCCGATTTGCGAGACAGTCGATCGGCCGGCTGACGAATTTACAAAAGTGAGAGCTTCTGCTATCCAGGATGATCAGACCAGAGTTTACGCGTTATCCAGAAGTTTGCCGGGATGGAATGGCGGAACGGTTGCATGGACTCGAGGAACGCTGGCATTTGGAACGGGATCCAATTCTCATCTGCCCGTAAGGCATGGTCCGGAATATATGGATGCTTCCATTCTTGCCCGGTATTTGCTCGCCGATTTGGGATATGTCTTTCTGCAAACGCGATTTGATGAAACGACGACATTTTACCCCGGAACAAGATACCAGGAACATGCGAAACCCAATTATTGTTTCGTTTCCAGGCATGATAACGCTTACTTGTTCAGTGGATACAAACCGGATACAACAACCACCATGCAGTTTCAGTTTCCGCATGGGATGCCGTTATTAATCGGTCAGTCGGCTATCATCGTAAAGGGTTGTGCGTCATACTCTTTGGATTGTTCCTTCCACAAAGAATGCCGGGTATTCATCAGGCAAGCGCAGTCCGGTCTTGTAGCATGCAAGGAAGGTCACCCCATTCGAACATATAAAAAAACGACCAATCGCAGTATTGTCGTTACGGGGTTGAAGGAGGCGGACGTGACGATCTTCCCTCCGTTCGAAGCATTGACTTCCGGAAGAGTGGAGGTCTACAAAGACCGTCACTATCTCGAACTTGACGATCGAGGCGCTGAAGGCTTCATCCGTCTGCTCAACATAAGCGGAACAATCGAGATTACCTGGTAGAAAAGGCGAATCGATCAAAGGGGAGATTCCGCAGACAGGGAACACCAATACCCGCTGCAATTGAGTACGGCGTTGCGGAATTCGTGGAGCGATGGTGCTCGGCATCGAGTTGGAAATTGTATAATGTGAGAAGAAAGAAGGAGAAGATACGATGAAACTTCAAGAATCCAAACGTTCCCTGCAAAGGGTCACATTAGAAATGAGTCTAAAGCCATTTAGAAGCATGGAACCTGCGGCCATTGAAATCGTATGTGCGGAAGTGATTAGGCAATGGCTTCCACTAATCGGCATGGCGGACAGCTGTTCGATGCTGCTGTGGATTGCGGACGGAAGCGAGATATTAGTCTGGGACGGTGATTTGCAGAGGGAGATTGAGTGGGCCCGCTACATCGGATTTGCCAATGAGACGTATTTCAACCACATTAAGGACTACACAGATCCTCGAATTGCTCAGCCTTACATTAGTGAACCGGCCAGAATTACTTACGGTGATTTACAGTTCATTATCGCTTCCTTTAAAAAGATTGCAGCCGAGCGTTTCGGCATCCGCATGGAGGTTGGAGCCACCTTTGACGCAGGACCGGAATTTGCCTATTCGGTTTTCAAATATAAGCTCCACCCGGAAATCAATCGCGCAGAATTAGGGGGGCAATATATTTCCCTAAAAGCGGACTATACGGTTGTATGCAGTTGGTCGAAGCTGACATCGGACACGACTTCTTATGCCGCTTATCCGGACGGAATTCCCGACGGTACACCGTTCGGAGAATATCTGGGCAGACAATGCGCGAGTTTTTTACCGACACTTGGATTTGACTATATTTGGTTTTCCAACGGTTTTGCCCTCTCCTATTTTCCATGGACCTATCTAGGCGCCAACTATAACGGTACGCAGCTTCCACTGGCCGATTATCGAGAGTTATCCACAAAGATACTGTCGTTCTGGGATTTATTCAAGCGGGAATGTCCGAATTACCGGACGGAAATACGCGGGACGAACTTTGGAACTGGGATGGATTTGGCCAAGGATTGTATTCCCATGCTTGATCTTTATGACAACAAGTATTTGGAATTTCCACCGCCTAATTCACCATGGGGAGCCCTTAACTATGATTTCGGTTTGGAGATGACCGGCTATATGTCACGGATTGCCGTGCTCCCAGGAGAGACATATCCGTACCGTTTTTATGCCAATGACCCCTGGTTCTGGCAAAATCCGTGGTGGGATCTGTACGACCGTGAGCCGCATGACATCTATTGTCCGCTTTCCGCTGCTCGCGTTAATGCGGAGGGAGAACTGGAAAATCCGCGTATCGTAGAAATCCTGACCATCGATACGGAAAAAGGTGAACTTAATGAAGATTGCTCGATGGAGATTATCCCCCACATCAAAAAAGCTTTCAAAGATGCGCCTGACCAGCCAGGGCTTCTGACGTGGGTATATCCGTTCCGTGAGCTGCATACGGCTATGGCTGAAACGACCGAGCATTCTACGGATGCATTCTTCAATGATTGGTTTGTGCGCAATGCGATTAATCAAGGCCTCCCGCTCAATACGGTTCTGAGTACAGATGACTTCTTGGCAATGTCTGACCATGCTATTGCTAAGCTTCAGGATACGATCTTGTTTACCTCTGCCTTCTGGTTAAAAGGAGATCAAGCGCAGCGGATTGCTGAGTATGTACGTCATGGCGGCAAGGTGCTGCTGTATGGTGCAGTCGAAGATCCGATTGTGCTGGAGCTGTTGAATCTTCGGAAAGTACAAGGCCTTGATGGGGACTTCACCGTCCATATGTCATTGCCTGAAGATACGATCACGAATGCTGCTCCAGAGAACAAGGGGGCCCTCCTGCTTCGTCATGAATCTCAGCTGTCAAGCGGGGCGTTATGCGAAGTTGTTCGCCATACGGACGATCCTTTTACACATGTACACACTACGGTGAGGCAGAACGATCAAGAGCGCACATTCGCGTTAAGCCGATCTTTATCCGAGTGGAACGGCGGTAAGATCGGTTGGGTTCGCGGGTCGCTTCCTTTCCAATCTGCAGGAGTGACGCACCTGCCAATTCGGCAGAAGCAAGATTTCATGGATTCTTCCCTCATCGTCCGCTATCTGCTGACCGAATTCGGTTACGAGCTGTTCCAAACGAAGCATGAGGAAAGCGCAAACCAGGCGCTGCTGTTTGTCGCTAGACATGACAACGGGTTCTTTTTTACCGGCTGCAAGCAGGACACTTCGGTAACGCTCCAGCTGCGATTTCCCGATGGGGCTCCGGTGATTATAGGACAGACAACGCTGATCGGGGAAGGAGCGGCAACTTACGCGCTCGATCGGACCTTTCATGACGAATGCCGGGTTTTTGTGAAGCAAAAGGAGGCGTCCCGTGTTTCGTCCCGGGAAAATCAGCCGTTCCCGACACCCAAAAAACGTGCAATTCGGAACATTACGGTCTCTAATCTTCGCGATGCAGACGTGAACATTTACCCGCCCTTGGAGCCTTTGAAAGCGGGGATTGTCGAAGTGAAGAACGGCGAAACATATCTTGATTTATCTAGTAAAATAAAAGGCAATCGCATTCAATTGGCACAAATCAGCGGAACCATTGATATTTCGTGGTAAAGACATGAAGATTGGGAAGACAATATGACTATGGGTGTTCAGGCAAGTGAGTCTGTCACATTGCACGGTTGTCATTCTCGTTTGAAGGCAGAGGGTTAACGCTTGGGACCGACTTCGGGAAGACATCTTGCGAATTTTGGTACAGGTTGGATGACGGGGAGTGGAGTACGTCGGTAAGGGATCGACCGGTTTGGCTGGGTGACAACAGCTGGTATCACATGTTCTACATTGCCGATGATCTTGCTTACGGAACCCATCGATTTGAACTGGAGCTCGTACATGGCAATCGCGAGGGCTGCACGGGAACGAACTGCCGCTTGGCGTTGATCGGCGTGATCCGTTAAGATATTTTTCCGGCTTGTGGGGCCTTCTGCGATAGGTCCCGCGCTGTACGATTGATAGCAAATAGAAAGACGGGCTCAAGAGAAATAGTGGAATTACTTTCCACTATTTCTGAAATGGATCGATCTTTTAGCAGGATAGTGGAAGATAATTCCGTTATTCTCCTAATCCCTTCATGGATTTGCGGATAACTTTAAATTAACGGAAAAATATTCCACTAATTAGCTGATGAATCGCCTTTTCGTACAATTGTGGATTTTTTTTCCGCTAATTCTGTTCCAGATATACAGATTAAAAACAAGGCACCTGATAAGACTATAGCGTGGTATTTACCACGCTATAGTCTTATCAGGTGCCTTGAAGTGTTTACTATGTACTTGGTATGGGTATGGGCGTAAACAGGCTGCCAGGTTGGCTGTTAGTCATAGGAGCCGGGATTGTGCTGCCTGAAGGGTTGGGTGTTTTGCCGGGGGTGGGAGTGGCAGATCCGCCGCCCGAGCTCGCCCCGTCGCTGACGCCCGTTCCAGTGCCGCTACCCGTCGCCCCGCCGCCGCTAGGGCTCGGGCTGTTCGCGCCTGGCTTCGGAGTCGCGCCCGGCTTGGCTGTCGCGCCCGCGCCACCCGTCGCCCCGCCGCCCGTGCCCGGCGGCGGCGTCAACGCCGGCGTGGCGGACGACTCAGCGTCGCCACCATCGCCATCCGTCGTCCCGCCGCTCGCCGAGCTAGGCTTAGGCGTGATCGTTGGCTTCGGCGTAGGTTTGGGCGTCGGCTTAGGCGTAGCGGTCGCCTTGCTCCCTGCGCTCGAGCCGCCGTTCGTCACCCTACCGCCCGAGCTGCTGCTCGAGCTATTGCCAATCGGCTTCACGGCATAGTCTCCCTCGTCGCTTAACACGTTGTTGCCTCGGCTGCCCGTACTGCCGGTCCCGCTCGAACTCGAGCTGCCTGTCCCGCTGCCGCTCGTCCTCGATCCACTCGAATCGGTGTCGCTATCCTCCGCATCTGGATCGTGCAGCCCGCTGAACTCCTCCTTGACGAACTTCTGCAGCTTATCCCGGTTGACTGTCAACACCGAGGCGCCGCCGATATTATCTTCCTCCAGCAGATCCATAGGTGGGACTTGAATACCCTTGACACCTGTCGCCTTTACCTCGAACCCGAGTGAGCCAAGCTTCAGCATGTCGGATATGCCCATGTTCGTCTCGATATAGGGATCGATGCTGCTCAAGATGCTGGGCAGCTTGAAGATCGAGGAAGTACTTTGCATTTTGTCCGCCACGACGGTCATGAATTTGCGCTGCCGTTCGGTACGGGTGAAGTCTGACGTCGCATCATGTCGGAAGCGAACGTACTGCAGCGCGGTTTTGCCGTTCATGTGCTGCATCCCTTTTTTGAGATCAATGTCGAACTCTGGCTCTTCGGAATCCCGATACTTCATATCCTTCTCGACTTCCAGATCAATTCCACCTAGAGCATCGACTAGCGCCATGAACCCTTGGAAATCGGTATACACATAATATTGAATCTTCAGACCAAGCAGATCACCGGCAGTTTGCATAGCAAGCTGAGGTCCACCCAAAGTAATCGCGGTATTAATCCGATCAGAGCCATATCCCGGTATACGCACATAGGTGTCCCGCAGGATCGAGAACAAGTGGGCTTTCTTCGTTACAGGATCGACGGAGATGACCATATTGGAGTCGGAACGAGGCACCTCGTTTTTACTGAGGCCCCTGGAATCGCCGCCCAGCAACATAATATTAACCCGATCTTTGCCCTCCCATTTAGGTGGTGCGGGTTGTTCGACAGACGTATTTTGCGGATAAAATTGACTGAATATCGAGTCTTCGCCTTTTTTCTGAATATGGTTGCTGAACTGATACAAATGATAACCATAATAGCCGAATACACCAACAAGGACCACAGTGAACGCCAAGACGACCCACCGGATTTTTCTCCACATCGGAAACCCTCTCCTTTGCTATCGGTCTGACTTTTCCTTTGCTGTGCGATCGTGTAACATTAGTAGGTGTTGACTTGGAAAAGCGAGGGGAAAAGCTGCGAATGATGGTTCCTTTTGTCGGACAAGGATTATAAATTCATTATATAGTTTTCGAAAAGCGTCCTGCAACTTATGTCGATTCATGGCAACACAGATTGTGGAAAAGAAGGAGGGATTCCAATATGCAGCCAGCCATTCGAGTAGAACGTCTGCGCAAACAGTTTCAAGTGTCCAAGAGCCGAGGCGGGCTGAAGGGCGCGCTACGGGACTTGTTCCGCAGGGAGTACACGGAGATTACCGCTGTGAAAGATATTAGCTTTACGATCCCGAAAGGGGAAATATGCGGATACATTGGGGAGAATGGCGCCGGCAAATCGACAACGATCAAGATGCTGACAGGCATTCTCGTGCCGACTTCCGGCCTCATCGAGGTGAACGGCTACGTCCCATTCAAGGAACGGGAGAAATTCGTACAAGGCATTGGTGTCGTCTTCGGACAACGCAGTCAGTTATGGTGGGACATCGGCGTCGTCGAATCGTTCCAGTTGCTGCGCAAAGTGTACCGGGTTTCCGCAGCGGAGTACAAAGTCCGGCTGGATGAGCTTGTCGAACGCCTGCAGCTTCAGGAGTTGCTCAATCGACCTGTGCGCAAGCTCAGTCTGGGCCAGCGGATGCGCTGCGAGCTCGCAGCGTCATTGATCCATAATCCGAGCATCGTCTTTCTGGACGAGCCTACGATCGGGTTGGACATTGTGGTGAAGACTGAGATACGCGAGTTTCTGAAATCGATGAACCGAAGGTACGAAACGACGATATTGCTCACCACACACGATCTGCAAGATATTGAAGCCCTGTGTTCACGAGTCATCATGTTGGATGATGGTCGTATTATTTATGACGGCGGCTTGGAGCAGTTGAAGGCACAGTGGGGCAAGGGCAAGGAGATCGTCCTGCATTTGAACGAAGCGGTTCCGGTCGAGCGATTCGCTGAGCTTACCCGTGGCCTGGATGCGAGATGGAGCAAGGACAATGACTATACGGCAACCGCATGGCTACCGCTGGACAAAGCGAACGTGTCCGAGGTGTTGGCGCGTGTCGTGAGTTCGGTGGATATCCGCGACATTCAGATCCATGAGCCGAACACAGACGATATCGTAAGGGAGATCTACAAGACCGGATCAGCACAATCGCCGACAGCAGCTACCCCAGCAGTCACCACTCCGGCTCCAGAAGGAGACAAGGTACATGCTTAGCGCTTACGTGGATCTAATCCGAATCCGATTTCTCATGATGTTAGCCTATCGGGTCAACTACTACAGCGGTATTATTATTTATGCCATTAATATTGGCGCCTATTACTTTCTGTGGAAAGCGATCTATGGGGCAAGCGAGACGCTGGGCGGAATGACGGTGACGCAGATGACGACGTATGTAGCGGTTTCCTGGATGGCGCGAGCATTTTACTTCAACAACTTAGATCGGGAAATTGCCAGCGAGATTCGTGACGGCAGCGTAGCTGTGCAATTCATCCGTCCTTACAATTACTTGTTCGTGAAGATGATGCAGGGCTTCGGCGAAGGGTTGTTCCGGCTTCTACTGTTCATGGTGCCGGGCATGATCATCGCGACGATTCTGTTCCCGGTCCGGCTGCCGACCGATCCCTCAGTCTGGCTGCTGTTCTTGTGCATGTTATTCTTTAGCTTCCTGATCAATTCACAGATTAACATCCTGACTGGCCTGTTCGCCTTCTTCGTGGAAAATAACGAGGGGCTCATGCGAATGAAGCGGGTAGCGGTCGATCTGTTCTCTGGTCTAATCATCCCGCTGTCCTTCTTCCCAGGCTGGTTGGAAAGCTTGACCAGTGTGCTTCCATTCCAGGCGATCACTTATTTGCCAGGCTCCGTCTTCACGGGGAAAGTAACCGGGAGTGCAGTCTACCAGGCGTTCGGGCTGCAGCTCATCTGGTTCACCATCCTCATCTTACCGATCTGGTTCATGTGGCGAAGCGCCCGCAGCCGATTGTTCGTACAGGGAGGGTAGCCGACTATGTTCTATGCATCCTTATTCGGGGAATATTTCTCCAACTATATTAAGCGTCGGCTGACGTACCGGTCCGACTTCTGGATCGAGATCGCATCGGATCTGCTGTTTCAAGGGATGAACCTGCTGTTTATTCTGGTCGTGTTCATGCATACGCCGCTGCTTGGGGGCTGGTCGCAGGAACAGGTTGTCTTTATCTACGGCTACTTCATGGTGCCCTATGGGGTGTTCGGCTGCTTCTTCAACCTGTGGAACTTCTCCGAACGGTATATTGGCAAAGGGGAGATGGACCGTGTGTTAACCAGGCCGGCGCACAATCTGATGCAGCTGATGCTGGAAAATCTCGACCCGGCTTCGCTGTTCGGCAGTCTGGTGGGCCTATTCATTATGGGGTACACGGGTGCTCAGATGGAGATGAGCTGGACGTGGTCGGATCCTTTCGTTTTCGTGTTGTTTACAATGGGGGCGATCATGATCTATGGCGGGGTGTACGTAGGGATAACATCGCTGTCCTTTTTCTCGGACGCGCCTACAGGAGTGCTGCCCTTAATGTGGAACATTCAGAACTACGGGCGGTACCCGATTAATATTTATAACAAGCTGATCAAGTTTATGCTTACGTTCCTGCTGCCCTTTGCGTTTGTTGGGTTTTATCCGGCGGCCTATTTTCTGGACCGGGACAAATGGGGCGGAATGGCGTTCTTGACCCCAGTGATGGGCGTTATTTTTCTAACAATGGGGCTGCTGCTGTGGAACTATGGTGTGCGTAAGTATAGGGGGGCGGGCTCGTAGCTGGCAGGGATGGGCATTCTTATTCTCGGAGCAGCTCTACAGACTTCATTAATTGAGCGACGGTGAGCGTTACACAAGGCAGGCGGTCGGAGCGTACAGGTTCGTCGTTCATGAACAGTTCCTGCAGCTCATATTTACCGTTTTTGTTCAAATAACGCTCCAACACCTCATTCGCCGGGTCAACAATCCAGTATTCGGGAATCAGGTACTTGGCGTACACCTTAAGTTTGCGTTGCTTGTCCCTTCTGAACGAGTGCGGGGACAATATCTCAACGATCAAATCCGGCACGCCTTCGATCCCTCTTCTGGTTATAATGGAAGCGCTGCTGCGATGAACCATGACCAAGTCGGGCTGGCGCACTTCCTTAGGGGAGAGGATTAGGTCAATGGGGGACAAGATGACGATATAGTCCGAATCGCAACTGTTTTTGATTAGATATGCCATTTCAACTGCAATAACCTGATGCCGGGGAGTGGGGACGGGACTCATCAACTCCAGCACACCGTCGTCAATCTCATACCGATTCCCGTCGTCTGGCATACTCGCATAATCATCGTAAGTAACCGATTGTTCACGGATCAGGGGGTTTTTCTTACTTTCTTTCTCTTTCGTCATAGAATGATCTCCTTGTGTAGCGTTTTCTTCAATTATAGCTGAATAGAAAGGGGAAGCCCATATGCCGCAACCCGAACTTGGAAAAAAAGCTCCCGCGATCAAACTGCCAGGGTCGAACGGACAGGAAGTGTCGTTAAGTGACTTCAAAGGACGCAAAATCGTTGTGTTTTTCTACCCGCAGGATGAAACGCCCACATGCACGACCGAAGCTTGTGAATTCCGGGACGCCTACGCAGTATTCGAAGGGACGGATACAGTCGTCATTGGCATCAGTCCCGACTCTGTCGCTTCACATGAGAAGTTTATCAGCAACCATAAACTGCCTTACATCCTGCTCGCTGATGAGAAATTGAAAGCTTGCAAAGCTTATGACGTGTGGAAAATGAAGAAGTTGTACGGCCGCGATTATATGGGTGTCGTGCGCTCCACATTCCTGATTGACCGCAAAGGCAAGCTCGTTGCCGAATGGCGGAACTTACGCGTCAAGGGTCACATTGACAAGGTGTTGGAGGCGGCGCGCAAGCTGCCTTAGCAGTGGGAAATCGAAACGCTACCGCTATCCGACCGCTTTGTCTGAAATAAAGGAACTCAGTTCTTCTATTTCAGAAAAAAATGGCATGGATTGCAAATAAAAGAACTCAGTTATCTTATTTGCAAAAACGTGGCAGGCATTGGCAATATGGCTTACTTTACGCTGTGTCTCACTCGATAATCTGCGTTGTAGCTGTCTCGACACGGTGCCTAGTTGTACCTCGGACCCCGTAGCCCACATAAAAAAGCAGCCCTCACTCAGTGAGGGCTGCTTGCTGCAAATTCAACGCCGCACGGTCCTGAACTTGGATTCGTCTCCACCTCGAATTCCTGCATGTCTCGCGTAAACAGCGGGGTGTAGTAACCGCTAATCTTCGTGGTTGAGATGCCGGTGTAGTGGCAGATGAAGGAGCGGCGGAATCGATCCGACGAAGTGTTCGGATACGAACCGTGGATGACGTTCCCGTTGAAGAACAGCACATCCCCCGCATCAAGTCGGACCGGAACGGGCGCAAGTCCTTCTGGAACGACCACCTCATGCGTAGTAAAGGACACGCTAGCATCCGCTTCGTGCGGACATTGGACTTCCCCTTGATTGGACTTCGGCACGACGAACAAGCCGCCGTTCTCTTCATCCGAGGGGTCGACCGAAGTCCATGCGGCAATACATGTTCCCGGCTCGACCAGCAGATAGAAGTTGTCCTGATGCAGCGCCTGGCCTCGTGCGCCAGGGGGTTTGTAATAGAACATACTCTGGGCTGCAAGCGCCTCCTCCTGGAATAGATCCTCCAGCACATCCATAACTTTCGGTTCGAGCATATAGCGGTGGGATAAGGCATTCACTCGGTGCGGATGCATGAAGCGTGGATATTGCTTCAATACATCGCCACCAGCCTGGTCTGCGGGAACAGGGGAGAACAGATGCTCGACAGGACCATTCTGATGAAGGGTGGTGAATTCCTGTTTGAGCTCTTCGACTTCCTGTGTGGAGAATAGGCCTCTTACAATCAAATAACCATCTGTATCAAACTGCTGTAATTGCTCCGGTGTTATCGTGGCGGGTAACTTGTTCACGTTAAGGTTCAATCCTCTCCAGATTGGGATGGGACTTGCACGACTCATACCTCTAGTATAGAATGAGCGGGAATGGGAGGGAATGAAGAAAATGACTGAATTCCTTAACGATCCTGCTGTCAAATCAATC
The DNA here is from genome assembly GCF_056401635.1 of Paenibacillus sp. P4_E11. Taxonomy (NCBI): domain Bacteria; kingdom Bacillati; phylum Bacillota; class Bacilli; order Caryophanales; family Paenibacillaceae; genus Paenibacillus; species Paenibacillus sp. P4_E11. The sequence goes on from NZ_JBFUIX010000008.1 coordinate 110,829, forward strand.
GAACCAGTAGTCCCAGCTGCTCCCGCTGTGACGGTATCTCCGCCGCCCGGCGTGCTGTTGGCGGATCACTTCAACGAATCGCTCGGGTACCGGACGAATCGTCCTGCGGGAACCCGCGATTATTTAATTACATTTACATTGGACGGCTGCGGCAGTTATCGGATCGGAGAGCAGGTTCGGCTGTGCAGACGTGGAGATGTGATGATATTGACACCAGGCACGCCGCATCATTATGAAACGTTCGCCGAAGAGGGACATTGGGATTTTGTATGGTGTCACTTTGTACCGCCTGAGGAGTGGCAGGCGTATTTGACGTTACCGGAGACGTTGCCGGGCTTGTCCCACATTCTGATCAACCAGGAAGTTACATTTGATCGGATGCATCAGGCGTTCCTGCGGCTCATCGACGACCAGTTGCACGGGGATTTGCTCCATGAACGGCTGGCTTATTTGGCGCTGGAGGAAATTGTGCTGCTGCTCGCCCATCAATCGGGTAAGGAGCAGGCGAATGCCAGGCAAGACCCGAGAGTCGAGGAGGTGAGGCGTCTGCTCGTATTACGCATGCAGGAGCCACATACAATCCAATCGCTCGCCGAGAAAGTCAGCTTGTCGCCCTCGCGGCTGGCCCATCTTTTCAAAGAAGAGACTGGTCATTCCATCATAGAGATGCTGCTTCACATTCGACTGCGTCACGGAGCCAGGCAGCTGGAATATACGTCAAGGCCGATAGCGGAAGTCGCCGAGGATGTGGGCTTCACAAGCCCCTTCTATTTCACGAAGCAGTTCACGGCGGCGTATGGCATCAGTCCGACCGCATACCGCAAAGCGGCTCAAGCGAAACACGGAGGCAAGGAACAACAACTCTGACAACCTCTCATAACTTCATATATACGTCCGGCATATTTCGCTCTGCCCTTCATATACTCTATCACTAGTCCAAATCGATAGACTTATGGAGGGTTTTTCTATGCGATTTCTACGTACGGCGTTTTCTTTCATCATGTTAATCACTTTTTTGCCAATATCCGCGGTATGGGCTGCTGGAAGCCCAGTTGCGGGAGGAGACGACGTGTATGATCGCTTGAAGGCTGGAGTGAAGGTCACGCAGGAACGTGTATACGAGGTGCCGGAGCAGCCTACAGTTTATTTGACATTCGACGACGGGCCGGGCAAGCTGACGCCCAAGGTGCTCGATATATTGCGGGAAGAGAATGTGTTGGCTACTTTTTTCGTATTGGGTGAGCATGTGAAGCAGTATCCGGATGCGATAAAACGGATGGCGGAGGAAGGCCACAGTATCGGCAATCACACGTACAATCATCAATATAACAACTTATATCCCGTGTTCAGTATGTTCTGGGATCAGATCATGAAGACGGATCAGACGCTGCAAGAGGCGGCCGGGGTGAATACGAATCTGATTCGGGCTCCGGGAGGTACTTTCTCGCATTTCGATGCATTCTACTTCTATTACTTGGACCAGGCCGGGTATACCGTGTTCGACTGGAACGTCGATAGTGGCGATGCGTTGCGTGCCAATGTTCCCTATGCGGAAATCGTGCGGAATGTTACGTCGACCCCGCTGAAGCATGAAATGATCGTGCTCATGCATGATAGCTCCGGACATGACCAGACGGTTCGTGCACTTCCGGAGATCATCCGATTTTATAAGGAAAAAGGGTATCGATTCGCACCGTTGTCCAGTGGAGTTCGGCCCATTCAGTCGGCTGTCGATAAGCAGAAGAAAACAGCGTCCCTGACACGCGAGGAGTATGAGAAGTGGGTAACGAAGGCTCAGGACAATGCGGGGCTTAAAATAGTAATGGATGCGGGTAAGCTCACTTCCTCACAGGATGCGGAGGCTTCTGCTTCCGCGGCCTTACAGGCTAGCCGGGATGAGCAGTCCGTCGCGCAATTGATGCGGCAGAGCGAATTATCGATCGAAGAATCTACTTCAGCGTTGAAGCAGATGATCGTTCCTCCGTTGCGATTGCAGTTAGGTACCAACACGCTGGAGATGACGGCCCCGGGCTATGAATTCCGCCAGGAGAAGCTGTATGTTCCCTTGCGCTCGTTAGCGGAACGGATGGGGGCGTTGGTCACTTGGGAAGGGGAGACTAGGACGGCGACGGTGAATTACGGCATGTATGATATGCAGGTAGATGTGAAGATGAACTCGATATCCGTAACAGGGCCGGGTCGAACCAAGCAGGCCGTTTATTTGGCGAATGTAACGATGCGCGACGGTGTGGTGATGGTTCCGCTCCGGAAGGTCGTGGAGCTGCTCGGAAGTCCGGTACTAGGTTATTCCTTAGGTGATTCGGTACGGGAAGTAACGGTGGATATTAGCTCCAAAGGCTATGGATTAATCTGTGTGCCGAAACGAATGGCAAGCGTCTAAAAAAGCAGGAGATGGAGATACTAGAAACATAGATTGTTAGTTTCTGAGGGGGTTTCCATCCATGCCGCATGCAAGAGAGGAGCGGTTTCCGTTTGATCGGCCGAATGAATTCATAGAGCGAATCATCTATCAAGCGGAGAAAGTCATTCTAGGTAAGAGAGAATGCATTGAGCTGGCTATATTGGCATTTCTGAGCGGCGGCCACGTGCTAATTGAAGATGTGCCCGGCGTAGGCAAGACGATGTTAGTTCGTACTTTAGCGCGTATCGTTGGTGCGGATTTCAAGCGCATTCAATGCACGCCTGACCTGTTGCCGTCTGATGTGACGGGTGTATCGATCTTCAATCCGAAGACGACAGAGTTCGAGTACAGACCTGGTCCGCTGCTCGCAAATGTAGTGCTGGTCGATGAGATTAACCGAGCGTCGCCCCGAACGCAATCCGCGCTGTTGGAAGCGATGGAGGAGCATCGTGTGACGGTAGACGGCATCGAGTGCCAATTGCCGGAGCCGTTCCTGTTATTAGCGACGCAAAATCCGATCGAGCAGGAAGGGACCTTCGTGTTGCCGGAAGCGCAGTTGGACCGGTTTTTGCTCAAAATCCGTATCGGATACCCTGGCGAGCAGCAGGAGGTCGACTTATTGGGTAGGCTGCAATTGCGCCATCCGTTGGAGAGTGCGATACCTGTTCTGCTGCCAGACGAATTGATGGTCATGCAGCAGCAGGTGCGGACTGTGTTCGTGGACGATTCATTGAAGGTGTATTTGGTGAAGCTGGCCGTGGCAACCCGTAATCACCCGGAACTGCAGTGGGGAGCGAGTCCCCGTGCGGTAGCAGCCTTAATGCGGGCTTCTCAAGCACGAGCTTACATGGCAGGACGGGGGTATGTCATTCCCGACGACATTAAGTCGCTTCTGGTCCCGGCATGGGCGCACCGTCTCGTCCTTAAGCTGGATGCGCGAATTGCGGGCCGAACGGCAGAAGCTGTGTTGCATGGAATTTCAACATCGGGATCGGTTCCATCCATGCGCTCCGCTTCTGGAGGGACGCTATGAGAAGGTGGGGGGATTTTGCCGCGTTTTTAGCTTTATTTGGCGTCATCTTGGCTTTGTGGATATGGAAGGGTGGACAATCGGCCGCCTTTCTTTTTGTTGGCATGGCCGTGCTGCTCATGGCAGCGCTTGGGTCTGCATTGCTTCCGTTAAGGGGCGTCTACGCCGAGAGTCGCGTCGAAGCTTCGCGTTTGTATGCAGGGGAGACGACTCGAGTAACACTGCGTATTCGGCATCGATCTTATTGGCCGGTGATGTGGCTTGTGGTACGTGAAACGTGGCAGCACACTGGTGGAGACATTGTGGAGTTTAGGCAGCTGTTGTTTCCGTGGTTTCGCTCGGAAATGACTTTACAGTATGAATTAAGGGATTTGCCGAGAGGTCAATATCGCTCCATAGGGGTCGAGCTGTACACCGGCGACTTGTTCGGTCTTGCTCAAACAAGACGGAACAAGGCTGGACAAGCTTCCTTCCTCGTCTATCCGAAACCGATGAACATAGAGGCGTTGCTCCGATCTGGCAGCGATGATGAAGGTTCGACAGGAGGACAAGCTGTATTATGGCAAGAGAGTGGTGTATTACGAAGCGTTCGCCCTTACGAAGCAGGCGATCCTCTCCAGCGCATTCATTGGAAGTTGACCGCACGGACGGGATCGCTCAAGACGAAGACGTTCGAGCCAGTAAGCTCCAAGCGAATAACGGTATGTGTGGACACCTCCTCCTCCTCCTATGAGGGGTTAGGGGGCCGTGCTGTATTTGAATCCGCTGTTCGGGCGGCCGCTGGTATGGTTCGGCAGTCACTCGCAGGAGGGAGCAGTTGGACGCAGCTCCGGTCTAGCGTGAACGGGGATGTAGGTGTCACGATCACCTCTGTCGAGGCAATCCGCCTGGCGTACGAATGGCTTGCCCGGCTGCGACCGGATAGTCGAGCGTCGTATGCGGACTACATGGGCGAGGCAGCGCTGCGGCTTTCGCCACAGCAGACGCTTGTCTGCATCACGCCGCAGGCAGATCGGGCGCTGCTCTTGGCGTTGCGCCGCTTGATGGGTGCGGGGCGAGCATGCACGGTGCTGCTCGTCCATGCAGCGCCGGCGCTGTCTTGGGCGCACCGGGATTGGAAGCATGAGCTGCTGAACCTCGGCTGCGGCTTCGGTGAGGTGCAGGCGCGAGCGGAAGCGGGAGCGAAGTCAAGTCCGCTTGTCACATTCGTGGAAGGGGGTTCAGTCGATGGCATCGCCTAGATCACCTAGATTGCCGCAACATCCCCAGGTAAGCAAGGTCGGTATGTCGACCTCAAATTCGACTGGACGTCAACCTCAGCCGCGTGCTTACGTCCGCGAGGGGGTGGCTGCCGTATTGCTGTTTGTTCTGCTGATGGAATGGCTGCGGCCACTCGCGGCCATGTCGGCTTATACCGACATTCACATGCTGAAGCCGTTTTTGCTGACGTTTGCCTTTTTCATGTTGATCGATTATGTGAAGCTCCCGGCGGTATTGGGCTGGTTTGTGAAGCTGATCGCTTGTATGGTTGTTATTGGGATGTTATTTTACCGCAAGGACTGGCTGGGCTTCTCATGGACGGTGGATTACTTGCAGATCACACTTCAGGATATAGCTGTCGCGGCTCAGTCGAGTATGGAAGATATTAGTCCGCATAACCGGACGTTGATGTTCTTGTTAGGTTGGGCCTTGCTCTTGTCTGTGATGTATACGACCGTCGTTGAACGTCAGCAGGCGCTGTGGCTCATTGCGGCTACGATCCTGTACTTGGTCGGGATGCAGCTATGGGCAGGCATAGATACTTCCGATGGCATATTTCGCGCATTCATCGCGGGCATGCTATTGATGACGGTAGGGCAGTTGTCCCGGGTAGAAGGTCAATTCGCGTTGCGGATTCGCAATGGGGGATGGCGTTTGGGGCGTTGGCCAGTTGCTGTAGCGATTATTATGGCGGTCGCGATTGGAACTGGTCTGTGGCTGTCGCACGATGAAGCGCGGATGACGCGACCGTTGGACTGGAATCCGCTGGCGAGCGCTTGGGCACGGCTGTTTCCCGATGGGAGCGGAGCGGGTGCAACGCCAAGATCAACGGCTGCATTGGCCGCATGGACGGGCTACGGCGATGACGACTCCCGCCTCGGCGGGCCGCTGAGCCCGGACAATCGCGTCGCGTTCACCGCCCGTACGGAGCAGCCGACGTACTGGCGCGGCGAGTCGCGCAGCACGTACACCGGCCGCGGCTGGATCAGCGGCCCGCCCGCGGCCGGCGGCTCCTTCGCGGCCGTGGACGCACCGGGCAGCGCGGAAGCGGGTGCCTCTACGACGGCGTCATCGCCGTCAACGGCACCAGGCGCTGACACCGTGCCGCTCGGCGCGTCGCCCGCCGGCTCTGCCGCTGCGGCCACGCCACCGCTCGACGCGTCGTCAGCTGCTGCGGTCACGCCGCCGCTCGGCGCGTCGCCCGCCGGCTCTGCCGCCACGGACATAACCGCTGCCGCAGGTGCCGCTAACGGCACGCCGCTGAACCTGGCTGCCTTGCCATCTGCGGCATCAGCCAGACCTCGGATCACGATCCAGCAAGAAATCATGCTGGACGATCCGAGTCTGGGCAAGCAGCTCTTCGCCGGCGGGGCGATCGCCAAGGTGCAGTCGCTCGTGACGCGCCAAGGGACGCGGCTCGACGCAGATCAGATCCTCGTCGACTCGGCGACCGGCCGAGCAGCCGTGCAGTCCTCCGACCCCATCGCCTATTATCGGCTCGCGGTCGAAGTGCCTGCGGACGGCAAGCTCAGCCTGGCGCAAGCCGCGGCAAGCCGCCCGCTTGCGGCGGCCGAGCGCGCCGCCATGGCCGGCGACCTGCAGTTGCCGGCCGCCTTGCCAGACCGGGTGCGCGAGTTGGCTAAGACGATATCCGCGGCGGCGGATAACGACTACAGTCGCGCCCTGTCGATCGAGACCTATTTACGCAGTCATTATGCGTACAGCATGGATAAAGCTACATATCCTGGCGAGGATCAGGATTTCGTCGATCATTTCTTGTTTGACGATCGGGTCGGGTATTGCAATCACTTCTCGACGGCTATGGTCGTCATGCTGCGTACGCTTGATATTCCAGCTCGCTGGGTGAAAGGGTTTGCTCCCGGTCAACCCAACGCAGCGGACTCTTCACCAACGAGTACGCTTATCTCATACACGGTCCTCAATCGCGATGCTCACTCTTGGGTAGAAGCTTATTTCCCGGGTCAAGGCTGGGTTATGTTCGAACCAACTCCTGGATTTTCGAATTCCGATCAAGCGGCCGGGAATCCGGATTACCGCCAGGGGGGAGAGACGATTCCGGTTACAGTGGCCGCATCCTCTACGAGCCTGAATAGCACTAGTAACCCAGCAGGGAGCGGTTCGCATTGGTGGTCATTCATGTCGTCCATGACAGCGAGATGGTTGAGCGCACTTACTGCTGTTCTACTGCTTCCGCCTCTATGGTGGCTCATTCGACATTGGAGTCGCTCTGCGGTTAATGGACAGGCTCCTACTGGTCGTTCATTGAAGGCGTATGATGCCGTCTGGACCAGACTTTATCGCAGACTAGGCCATAAGCGTCCGGACCAGACAGTCCGAGAATACGTCAGTTTCGCAGTCACCAAGCTTCCGGACGAAGTCCAGCGGGAAGCTCTACTGCAATTTGCCAGTCTGTATGAATCCGCTCGCTACGCAGATACGACTATAGGTAGAAGTACGGTAAGGAAAGCCCAACTCGCGGAATTATGGAATCTAATCTCGCGTTCCAAGTCTACATAACATATGGCATAATGTAGACATGGAGGGGATTGCAGTGCCATATTCGACTCGTCACCCTGTTGTGTTGTTCGATGGGGTGTGCAATTTCTGTAATAGCTCGGTGCAATTCATCATCCGCCGTGATCCGGACGGCCACTTTCATTTTGCCGCGCTGCAATCAGAGGTGGCTCTCAAGCTGCTTGCGGACCATGGATGGCATTCGCACAGGCTGGATTCCATCGTACTGCTTGATAGCGGTCGAGTGTACACGGAGTCAACTGCCGCGCTTCGCATCGCTCGGCAGCTGAAAGGGTGGCCGAAGCTGACCGCCTTCCTGATCGCAGTTCCTCGGCCATTGCGTGATCCTGTGTACCGGTTAGTGGCAAGGTACCGTTATCGTTGGTTCGGCAAGCGCGAATCGTGCATGCTGCCGACACCCGATGTCCGTGGACGATTCCTGCCTCCCGACTGCTAATAAGAGGCGGAGATGCCTTGAAGCTGCCTCACCTTGACGTTGTTTCTCCGCTTTCTATATAATAATCCTTATCTTATCCCCACAAAGTGAAGTAATAGCGTTGTTGCTTATTCCGATTACTTTGCGGGGGGCCCCGAATGATCGGCGGGGATATACACGCTAAGCTTATGGAGCTTCGCAATGAAGTGCATCGGCATCACAAATGCTTAAGGAGGATTACTTTGAATAAACCGAATGAAATGATTGTCGTGCTTGACTTCGGCGGACAATACAACCAGTTGATTGCGCGGAGAATTCGCGATTTGGGTGTATACAGCGAACTGTTGCCTTACAATACAACGGTTGAACGGATTCGTGAGCTGGCACCCAAGGGAATTGTGTTCTCAGGCGGCCCTTCCAGCGTGTACGAGCCTAATTCACCTAAGGTCGATCCGGGTATTTATGAGCTAGGCTTGCCAGTCTTGGGGATTTGTTACGGCATGCAGCTGATGGCCCATCAACTGAGCGGCAAAGTGGAGAAAGCGAACAAGAGGGAATACGGCAAAGCTGACGTCGACTTCCAACCCGACAGCAGGCTGATTAAAGGACTTGAAACCAAACAAACCGTTTGGATGAGTCATGGGGACTATGTGTCCAGTCTGCCAAGCGGATTCGTCGTGGATGCAAGCACAGAGCATGCACCTGTTGCAGCCATGAGCCATCCTGACAAACATTTCTACGGTGTGCAATTCCACCCGGAAGTGCGTCACTCTGTTTACGGCAACGAGCTGATCCGCAACTTCCTTTTCGAAGTGTGCAACTGTGAAGGCACTTGGAGCATGGGCACGTTTATCGATGACACCATTCGCGATATTCGTGATCAAGTGGGCAGCAGCAAAGTGCTATGCGCGTTGAGCGGAGGCGTCGATTCATCTGTAGTGGCTATCCTTCTGCACAAAGCAATCGGCGACCAGTTGACTTGCATGTTCATCGACCATGGTCTTCTTCGTAAAGGGGAAGCGGACAGCGTCATGGAAACATTCGTAGGCAAATTCGATATGAAGGTCGTCAAGATCGATGCGCGCGATCGTTTCCTGAGCAAGCTGGCTGGTGTAGACGATCCGGAGCAAAAGCGCAAAATTATCGGGAACGAGTTCATTCGCGTCTTCGAAGAAGAGTCGGGTCAATTCGATGATTTCGAATTCCTTGCTCAAGGTACGCTGTACACCGACATTGTTGAGAGCGGTACGGCAACAGCACAGACGATCAAGTCCCACCATAATGTCGGCGGCTTGCCAGAAGATATGAAGTTCAAGCTGGTTGAGCCGCTCAAGGCGCTGTTCAAGGATGAAGTCCGTAAGGTAGGCGAAGAGTGCGGCCTGCCAGCGGCTATCGTCTGGCGTCAGCCTTTCCCGGGGCCAGGACTTGCTATTCGTGTTCTGGGCGAAGTAACCGAGGAAAAGCTGCATATCGTCCGGGAATCGGATGCGATTCTTCATCAAGAGATTGCTGCTGCCGGTCTGCAACGTGAGATTTGGCAATATTTCACCGCGCTTCCTAATATGAAGAGTGTCGGTGTTATGGGTGACGGCCGTACGTATTCTTACACAGTAGGATTGCGTGCTGTTACCTCAATTGACGGCATGACGGCAGACTGGGCAAGAATCCCATATGACGTGCTTGAGCGTATTTCCACCCGGATTGTGAACGAAGTGGAGAATGTGAACCGTATCGTGTATGACATTACGTCCAAGCCTCCTGCAACGATTGAGTGGGAGTAAGCATAATCGCCACAGCTTCAAAAAAGACCTGATCGGTACTCCCGATCAGGTCTTTTTGTCGTCAACCGACTAAAGTAGCGATAGTCACCCGCATCGATTATGATGGAAGTATACGGAAAAAATGTCGCTAAGGAGGCACGCGTGATGACCGAACGAGACGATCAACCGGGTCGCAAGCCAGGCCGCTATATAGTGAGATTGGGTAGTGGGGCTGAAGCTGTATCGAACCTGAAACGGATTGTCGGTTTCCATAATCCTCTTCAACTCTTGTTGAACGGGCAATGGCAGAATGGCTTTGTACAAAATCATGTAATACTCGAACATTTCTTCAACTGCAATGTCCAGATACAACCCTTTGCCCGTATGCAGAACATGAAATCGCCTCATAGAACTTGCTGCTCCGTCGAGATGCACTTGTGCACTTCCGCGTGTGATGAATAGGAAAGCACTGGAAGGCAAACAATACGAACATAGTTGTTCTCCTGGCTCCATAATCGTATGGCGCACGTCCATCACCCTTATATAAGCATAAGCATAGTTCCACAGCATGATATGGTCATTTATATTCACGGAATTCCATTCCCTTCAGATTCCATCTATATCACCCCTATTATAAATGATAATAATTCTCATTTAAAAGCATTAATTCCTACTTTTCTCATAATTGTTCTTGTAATTAATATGGATCGCCTTACTCTTTCATAATAAATGTATGTATGCGGATACATCCGAACAAATTTGTGAATAATAGCTCACAACGTTCGGTATTGTCATTGACAAGTTTCGACACTCAGGCGTAGAATATGGGGGAATAATAACAAACCCATTTCGTATAATCTCGAGAATCGGCTTGAGAGTCTCTACAAGGTCACCTTAATGATCTGGCTACGAAAAGAGAATGCCTACCCTGAAGAGTGTACTTGCCTAGCAGGTACTTATTTAGTCCCAGGGTACCCGCGAAGTAATCGGACATAGCTCCGAAGGTCTACGTTACTTTGTGGGGTTACTACTGCATTCTCTCGCCTGACGCCTGATCGGTAAGCAGTAGACGGATCATGGATCGGGCTTTTTTGCGTGTATGCAGCAATCTTACCTTCCGTTCTCCGTCAAATAGCCAATCGGTCAAGCAACAGGGGCACGTCGAAAGACGATTTTGTTATTTCCAATCAATTTCATTATGGGAGGAAAAAGTCAAATGGATCGCTTGTTTAAACTGAGGGAGCACGGAACTACGGCCAGAACCGAGATCATTGCCGGTCTGACCACATTTATGACGATGGCTTACATCCTGTTCGTCAACACATTGTTCCTAGGCGAGGGTGGAGCTGGAATTCCGAACGAAGCCGTATTTTTTGCTACCGCAGTAGGTGCTGGACTCGTAACACTAGCTATGGGATTCTTCGTGAATATTCCGATCGCCTTGGCGCCGGGGATGGGGTTGAACGCCTACTTCATGACCGTCGTGCTTAGCTCGGGCGGTACCATCACGTGGCAAATCGCGTTAGGTGCTGTATTCTTATCGGGGATTATCTTCATCATTCTTACCATAACGAAGGTCCGCCAGATGCTGTTGACGGCTATTCCGCATAATTTGCAGGTAGCGATTACGGTAGGGATCGGGCTGTTCATCGCCATTCTCGGGTTCAAATTAAGTAACTTACTCATGGTCAGCGTTAATCCGGGTAATGCCGTTGACAAAGCGACTGGCGCTATATTGAACTCGAATCAATTCAACATTATTCTAGGTGATTTCGTACATAACAAGGATACACTGTTGACGATCATCTCTCTCTTTATCATCGGCATATTGATGATGTTGAGGGTTAGAGGAGCGCTCCTGATCGGGATCGTCGTCGCTACACTGATTGGGATTCCAATGGGTGTCACGAGTCTGAAAGGTCTTTCCGGTGCTAGCTGGTTGCCTTCATTCGATAACTTGGCCGTCTTTAAGTTGGATATTGCAGGTGCATTCGGAGTTGGCATCGTTGAGATTATTCTGGTGTTCACATTCGTCGAACTGTTCGATACGTTCGGGACACTGGTCGGTACGGCCAGTCGAGCTGGGTTATTGAAGGACAAGGCTAAGGGCGAGAAATTGATCGGTAAAGCGATGATGGTAGACGCTGCTGGTGTGAGCACAGGCGCATTGCTCGGAACGAGCACGATTACTTCTTATGTAGAAAGTGCGAGCGGTGTAGCGGCAGGTGGACGGACTGGTCTGACTTCGGTAACGACCGGTGTGATGTTCTTGTTGGCCCTGTTCATTGCGCCATTGGCATTGGTTATCCCATCTGCAGCTACGGCTCCGGCGCTTATTATCGTTGGCGTGCTGATGATGTCGAGTATCAAAGAAATCGAGTGGGGCAACTTCTTCGAAGCTTTCCCAGCGTTCTTGACGATCGTCTTGATGCCTTTCACATTCAGCATTGCGAATGGGATTTCGATCGGGGTTGTGTCTTACACTCTACTTGCTGCTGTTAACAATATAAGTGGTGCCAAGCGAGTACCGCTTCATTGGTTAATGTGGGTATTGTCGATCCTGATCATAGCGCGATATGCATGGTTAGGCGCAGCGTAAGGAAGTTGCAGTATGCGAACGCCGATCTTCGGATCGGCGTTTTCTTATGCCTTGATGCAGTGGAATATGGCTTGTATTAAAATTCCAGTTGCATCCGATTCGGAAATTTGATATATTAATTCTCGCCGCTTCGAAAGGTTGTCCAGAACATTGGATGGCAAGTGAGAATGTTTCAAAATAGTTCTTGCAATGAGATAGGCGAATGTGGTATATTGATCAGGTCGCTTTCGGAGGATGTATCGCCGACAACGACGAGATTGTTCCTTGAAAACTGAACAACGAGCGTGCAAGTATAGCGAACTTCGGTTCGCAAAACAAGCTAGTAACGTTTTATGAGCAAGTCAAATTTCTACCATTATGGAGAGTTTGATCCTGGCTCAGGACGAACGCTGGCGGCGTGCCTAATACATGCAAGTCGAGCGGATTCTTCCTTCGGGAAGGGTTAGCGGCGGACGGGTGAGTAACACGTAGGCAACCTGCCTGCAAGACTGGGATAACTAACG